>DOFS01000517.1:2601-2934 GCA_003523945.1 Nitrospiraceae bacterium
CTTCGTCATGATCAATCACAGTCCCGCCGAAGCGGAAGTGGCGCGAGACATCGCGGAAAACGTCGGTCTCATCTGTACCGGCCACTACCTTCACAAAACCTCCCTCTGCCCGCGAACAGCAGACCCCGTACTCACCATCTGGCATCATGGTTAACCTGACAGGAACCGCTGAATGCGTTTTCTGAAGTTAAGTTTCCAGGGCCAAGACAAAAAGGACGTCATTTGCGGCTGTCTGGTGAGAACCTAAGCTCTTCACTAACAATGGGTTGACCGAATCGCTGAATAAAGATCATGGAACAGAAGTAGAACCGGGATAGGAAGACTGTTGAATAG
>DOFS01000632.1:0-1408 GCA_003523945.1 Nitrospiraceae bacterium
CTCAAGGGAGTGCCGCGACTCTTTTAAATCCTACTTTCGCTCAGCCCACCATTATTCCGGATATTCCTGGAACCTATGTCGTAACACTCGTGGTTTCAGATGGAAAGGCTTCGAGCAATCCCGATACAGTCGTTATCGTTGCGCATGCTCCCGCACCTCCCGGATTGCCGGCCTTGCTGATTACCAGCCCTCCAGAAGGTAGTGTAGTAGGGGTGAGTCATATCACGGTAACAGGATTCGTCAATGATCCCAACGCTTCAATCACGGTCAATGGAATTTCCGCGACGGTCACAGGAGGAGTGTTTCTTGTCGATGGCGTTGTCTTACAGGAAGGAGACAATACTTTGATTGTTAGGGGGGTGGATGGAGCTGGGCATACCAATAGCGTGAATCTTGGTGTCACCCTTTCCGCTACACCGACAAGTCTCACACCCATCTGGGGGCCGGCGGCATGGGTTAAACATGCCACGGGAGAAGAAATTTTTAAGGCGAACTTTTCGAACTGCGAACCGGCGGCCCACTATCAATTAGTCATCATCAATGGGACCTCGGGAGGTGCAAATCGGGTGACCCAGGGGACTGTACTTTTGAATGGGACGGAAGTGATTGGGGGTCAAAATTTCACCGCAGCCCATAGTCAGATTACCCAGTCCATCGTGGTACACGCCCGGAATAGTCTTGAAGTGCGACTAACGGGTCCACTCGGCGCACAACTGCAGGCCTATATCGCCTGTACTGACAATTGTTTGGCTATGACCATTGACGCTCCGCTGGCCAATGCTACCATTAATCAATCAACCATGTTGGTAAAAGGAAGCGTCATGACCAGTGGTGGCAGCCCGGTAGGGGTGGTCGTCAATCAACAAGCCGCTAAAGTATTCGGGTCGTCCTATGCGGTTGATCAAGTGCCCGTCCGTGAGGGAACGGGAACTCTCGGACCCACCACTGTCCTCGTGCAAGCCACCAATGCCTGCGGCCAGCGGGCCTCTTCCACCATGCAAGTCTACACTACCGACGTGTTGACCAACCAAGTGCAGTTAAGAGTATCGCCGGATCGAAATGTGGCTCCCAGCCAGGGCACTCTCCGAGCTTCTATTGATATCGATCAACCGGTGGCCAACATTCAATGGGACTATCAAGGCGATGGCGCTATCGACGACCAGGGACCGGACCTCTTGGAGCAAACCGTCACCTTCACCCAGTCCGGACTCTATCTGCCCAAGGTTATTGTCACGGATAACCTGGGTAACACATTTGAAGCCATGAGGGTGGTTCAAGTGGAGGATGCCACGGCATTGGAATCTCGGCTCAATGCTGAATGGTCAGGCATGATGGAGATGCTAGCTCAGGGTGACATCGAGGAGGCGTTGTCGTTTGTCGTGCTGAGTAAACGGGGAGTTATGCGGCA
>DOFS01000632.1:1541-3681 GCA_003523945.1 Nitrospiraceae bacterium
CGTACTCAAGGATCATTTGGATGAGCTGGCAGCTATCTTTGCTGTGCCACTGCATCTCACAGATGGACAAGGAACGCGGGTCGTGGCACAGGCTTCGGCACCGTTGGCATTCGGCCCCATGCAATTTCCTCTTGAAGTGGAGTTCATTCTGGATACCGACGGGCAGTGGCGGATCCGTAATTTTTAAAGAGTGAAAATTAAAAGACTCCAATGGAGGCCATGTGAAGTATCCTTTTTTAATAAAGAACAGGTATAGGGTATTTGGTGCAGTTGGGTGTTCTGGCTTGTATTTCTTGTTTGTAGGTGCATGGTGGGTGCTGAGTGGAGGTCGAGGAGAAAGGTTCGGTTTTATGGTATCGGTTTTAAATTTTCCTGCGGTCGTAGTTTTTTTGGCTACTCCGTTAGAGAGATGGATTGGTAATCCTGCGTGGGTTTTTCACCTAATCATTTTCATTATAGGTCCCTTGCAATATGGTCTAATAGGGTGGTTGCTTGGTCCGCTTGTAGAACGATTCGATCTTGAAGGTCAAAAGCTTCGTAAAAACGAGCAGCCCAAACAAAACAAATGAGGATAATCTAAAATGAATCAGATTAAGTTGTTAGGAAATTGGTCTCGAAATCAAAATTTGAATTCAATTCGATTTCCCTTTTACAAATTCTTTCTTTATCTCGAAGAAGCGCTTCCAAGGTTTTTCAAAATTTCACTTTTGTGGGCCATTGGGTTGATAGTTAGTCTGGTATTTTTTTCAAGTCAAGCAAAAGCATGGGAAATAAATACTCATCGGGAACTCACAGAGAAAGCCATTGAGATTGTTGCGTCTGATCTGAATACGTTCCTAATCAATAATCTCGGATTAGAGGGAGGGTTGAATGCATCAGTTGACGGAAGGACGGCTAAAAAATGGATGATTGAAGGTAGTGAATTCGAAGATGATTGGCCTCGTTTTTTTCGACATTTCCATGAACCCATTTCGAATAAAGGGCTGGCGGGAGTATTTGATTCTTCAATCAATTGGAGTCTTAGTTCGATAGGAGATCAGGAATGGTCTTGGACCGATGCGCGCGAATATTACTTCAAAGCCTTAACTTCTCCTACCAAAACCGAGCGAGATAAAAATTGGGCCAAAACCTTCCGGGCCTTAGGCCAAGTCATGCATTTACTTCAGGATTCCGCGAACCCCGCCCATGTCCGGGATGATCCTCATGTTCTCCGAGATGGGTTGCATGATTTTATGGATAGAAATAGTGTGGCTTCATATTCCAGTGCTGGGATAATCAGTCCCGATTCTTCAATGCTAGAGGTTGCGGGAGCCGTACGAAATGAACCGTTTAGCAATCTCTTTGACCGGAATGTGTATCACGGATCAAACCCAGAGGTCACTCTTGGAGTCAATGTCGGCATCACCGAATATGCCAGTGCTAATTTCTTTAGCGATGATCGTATTGCTGGACAAAATAGTCCCGTTCCTCCTTTTCCCAGTGTTGCGGAATTGATTCCTGCCCCTGCCCCTTCTCCCTATCTGACCCTTGCTCGCCTAGGAAGTGCGGGTTTTCCTGGGGCGAGAGTAGCTAGATACACAGGGAACGAGACTTTGACGCAATTTCTCAACTTGGAATTTGATCTTTTAGGGAAATTGCGACTGGATGATGTAGTGTACGACGCCTATGCGAGGCATCTTATCCCCCGCGCGGTGGGTTACTCTGCCGCGGTCCTCAATTATTTCTTCCGTGGGGAACTTAAGGTTGTTGAGCAAACATACATAGTGCGGGCAGAAAATTTGGGTGGACCCTTTTGTAATCAGACCCCTGCGGATGATTTTGGTCTTCTAGATTTAAATGTTGAAATTCCTGTTGAATCTAACTTTATAGGAACAGGCTATTTTTATTACGATGGTTCAAATGAAAAAAGAGTTCTTTTTGCCCAATTTACCATTCCCAGGTCCGACAACGAATTTTTTAATGATATAATCAATCCTGCTGAAATCCCCAATCCGGTTCCATGGAATTTGGTTTTAGAGGGCCAGGCAGGTCCTGGTGCTCTGGAACCGAGGGCGATTATTTCGAAAACCGGCCTTGCCGAGTGGCATTATGCTTGTGTTCATTGAATATACTGAAGTCATTGTTTTGGCTAGACGAGATC
>DOFS01000522.1:0-3567 GCA_003523945.1 Nitrospiraceae bacterium
GGCTTTTCAAGCGTACGAAGCAGCTCGCCAATCTGTGGAGGTGTTTGAAGCAGAGGTGCTTGAACGAATTGAGGAAAATTTCCGGTTTATCGAGGATGCTTACCGTGAGGGTAAAATCGGTTTATTGCAACTTATTGTGGTTCAAGACGATTTGATCGTTGCTCAACTTTCCTATGTGAATTCTCTTGGCCAGTATCGTGAGGCTGAAGTGAATTTAGCGCAGGCCGTGGGGGAATCGTCTTAAGGAAGAGGAAGGCGTATGAACAATCCAATACTGGGCTCTGTACTTATTTTATTCCTGTTACTGGGCATCGCCTGCCAGGAAAGGCCGACCGAGCCGGCTCCAGAGGGAACAGCGGCCGATCACAAGCGGGGGCTTGAATCAGATAGGCATGGAGAGCAGGATCGACAGGACGATACCGATCCACACGAGGGGGAAAATCACTCCGATATCACCCTTGCCCCTGAAGCCTTAACAGGTCAAACCTTCCAGACGGTCGTTGTCAAGCGAGGAGTCGTCAGAGAAGGAATCCAGGCCACGGCCAATATCCAACCGAATGCATACAAGCTGACTCATGTGAGCCCGCGGATCGAGGGCAAAGCCATCAAGGTCATTGCCGAACTCGGGGATGTCGTGAAGGCCAGCGAGACCCTCGCAATACTCGATAGCATTGAACTCGGATCCAAAAAGTCTGCCTTCCGACAGGCCCGAACCATTCTACTGGTCAACAAAGCCAACTATGAGCGGGAAAAACGGCTCTTCGAGCAACAGATTTCTTCGGAAAAAGATTACCTCGATGCGAAGGGAGCCTATCAACAAAGCTACGCCTCCTATCAAGCGGCCTTTGAAGCGCTCGAACTTGTCGGGCTCTCCCACCAGGACATTGCAGCGATTATCGAAAATAAAGGCGGGCATCATCCGCTGTCATCCTTTACCCTGACGGCATCTCAGGCAGGGACCATCATTGAACGGCACATGACGCCAGGCGAATTAATCACTCCAAGCGATAAACCATTTACCATTGCAGATCTGAATACGGTGTGGATTCTCCTCGATGTCTATGAGAAGGATCTTGCTGAAGTCCGTGTGGGGGCAGATGTCCGAATTGCCGTCGATGCGTTTCCAGGAGAGACATTTCGCGGCACGGTGGTATACCTGAGTAATCTTCTGGATCCAGACACACGGACCGTCGAAGCCCGGGTGGAAATTCCCAATCCGGAGGGACGCCTGCGTCCGGGGATGTTTGCCATGTCTTCAATTGCCGATTCAAGCTCCCAAGGGAAGCAGGTTCTGAAGGTTCCTCAGGATGCTGTTCAACACATCGAAGGACAACCTGTGGTCTTCGTGGAGGAAAAGCCTGGCACGTATAAGAATCGGACTGTCACCCTTGGGTCGGAAGATGATCCTTACGTCGAAATTCTCACCGGCTTGCAGGAGGGCGAACGTGTGGTCACCAAAGGATCGTTTTACCTGAAGTCGGTCCTGCTGGGAGAAACACTCGGAGGGCATGGCCATTAAGAGGAGCGTTGCCAAGAACCTTTCCCGGAAAAAGGACACGATGTCATGCTGAACCGAATCTTCGAGTTTGCCTTAAACAACCGGTTTCTCATTTTGGTTTTTGCTGGACTGATCATCGCGTCAGGGCTGTACTCGATGACCATCCTGCCCATTGACGCCGTTCCGGATGTGACGCCGAATCAAGTCCAGATTCTGACTAATGCTCCAGGCTTGGGCCCGGTCGAAGTGGAGCAATTCATTACCTTTCCGGTTGAAACGGCGATGTCCGGGCTGCCTGGGATTGAACTGATCCGGTCTGTTTCCCGCTTCGGGCTTTCCGCGATCACCATTTATTTCGATGAAGACATGGATATTTATTTCTGCCGGCGCTTGGTGATGGAACGATTGCCACGGGCGCGCGAGGCTATCCCGCAAGAACTGGGGACGCCCGAAATGGGCCCCATTTCCACCGGCCTGGGAGAGATTTACCAGTTTGAGGTCAAGGGGGAAGGCTACTCGCTGATGGAACTGCGGACGATTCTGGATTGGGACATCGCGTTTAAGCTTCGTTCGGTTCCCGGTGTGATCGAAGTGAACACCTTTGGCGGGGAATTACAGACCTATGAATTCCAGCTGGATGCGTCGAAGCTGGTGTCCTACGACCTTGGGATCGGGCAAATTTTTGAGGCCCTCGAGAAAAATAATGCGAATGCGGGAGGGGCCTATATTGTCCATGCTCAGGAGCAGTATTTGATTCGAGGAGAGGGGCTTATCCAAACTCTTCAGGACATTGAAAATATCGTGGTGGCCACCAGGAACGACGGCACACCGATTTATATGCGGAATCTCGGCCAGGCTCAGTTCGCCCCCATGGTTCGCCAAGGCGCGGTGACGCGGGATGGAAAAGGCGAGGCGGTGACCGGCATCGTCATGCTGCTGATCGGAGAAAATGGACGGGTTGTGGTGAACCGGGTGAAAGAGAAACTGGAAGAAATTAAAAAATCCTTACCCGAAGGTGTCATCATAGATCCATATTACGACCGCATTGATTTGGTAATCAAGACCATTAAAACCGTGGCGATGAACCTGAGCGAGGGGGCCATTTTCGTCATTGCCGTTTTACTTCTACTGTTAGGAAATATCCGTGGGGGCCTTATCGTGGCCGTCGCCATTCCGCTCTCCATGTTGGCGGCGTTCACGGGCATGGTGGCGGCGGGAATCTCCGGAAACCTGATGAGCCTGGGTGCGATTGACTTTGGCCTCATTGTCGATGGGTCGGTCGTCATGATCGAAAACATCGTGCGGCATCTCGCAGAACGCCGCGAAAAGACTCAAAAATCCGGGCGCATGACGTCTGAGGAAATGCACGAGGTGATCCAGGAGTCCGGACGGGAAGTGTTACGCCCCATCTTCTTTGCGGTGGGCATCATTATCATCGTGTATCTTCCTATTCTGACGCTTCAGGGCATTGAAGGGAAAATGTTCACGCCCATGGCCGTTACTGTGATCTTTGCTCTGGTGGCTTCCCTGGTTCTCGCATTCACACTGACCCCGGTCCTGGCCAGTCTCTTTCTTCGAAAAGGGGTCAAAGAAGAAGAAACCTGGATCATCCGACACGTGAAGCGAATCTACCGCCCTCTGCTAACCCGCACGATGCACCATCCTGCCCTCACGGGTGGAGTGGCTGCCGCATTATTTGCGGGAAGCCTGGGAGTGGCTTCCTTCATGGGTGCGGAATTTATTCCCAAACTGGATGAAGGGTCGATTGCCCTGCAAGCCTGGCGGTTGCCCAGTGTGTCCCTCGAAGAGTCCGTGAGGAACACGACCCGTATTGAACAAGTGCTGCAAAACTTTCCCGAAGTGACCTCGGTGATCTCCCGGACAGGCCGTCCCGAAATCGCGACCGATCCCATGGGCGTGGAGATTAGCGATATCTATGTGCTCTTAAAGCCTGATCATGAATGGACGACGGCGGCAACCAAGGATGGACTCATCCAGGCCTTTGACGCCGCCCTACAGAAAGCCGTGCCGGGAACGAAATTCAGTTATTCGCAACCCATCGAGCTTCG
>DOFS01000522.1:3742-4280 GCA_003523945.1 Nitrospiraceae bacterium
ATGCAACAACTCAAGACCCTTGGCGACCAGGTTGTGCAAGTGGTCTCAAAAGTGCGTGGTGCCGCCGAGACGAAAGCGGAGCAGGTTGCGGGTCTTCCCTATTTGCGCGTGATCATCAATCGGGATGCCATTGCGCGCTATGGTATCAACGCCTCGCAAGTTTTGGACACGGTGCGTGCCATGGGCGGACGTCCTGTCGGCCAGGTGATAAAAGGCAATCGCCGGTTTTTCATCCAGGTCCGTTTTAGCCCGGAGGATCGCAAAAATTTCGAGCGGATCCGGGATATTAAAGTGGCCGATCCTCGTGGCCGCCTGATCCCCATCACTCAACTTGCCGACATTCGAGTTGAGACAGGCCTCGCACAAATCAGTCGCGAAAATATTCAGCGGCGGTTAGCGGTGGAGACCAACGTGCGGGGCCGCGACCTGAGCAGTTTTGTCGCCGAGGCGCAACAAGCCGTCGAGCAACAGGTCAAGCTTCCGGAAGGATACTCGATTGAATGGGGCGGCCAATTCGAACAATTGCAACGGGCTTCGA
>DOFS01000554.1:0-2954 GCA_003523945.1 Nitrospiraceae bacterium
TGAGTAGAAGTAAGGGATTCAGAATTCATCATATTCAACCGGTTCTTTACATTTTCTTATTACGACTTACACCGGGCTTCTGACAGGATGCAGGTCTTCTTCGGGAATCCAGCCATAGTTGTAGTAGGCGGCACAGGCGCCTTCCGTTGAAACCATCAACGCTCCCAAGGGATTTTGAGGGGTGCAGGCCGTGCCAAATACCTTACATTGACTCGGCTTAATCACCCCCTTCAACACTTCTCCGCATTGGCAGGACGTGGGATCGGCAATTTTCAGATTGGGAAGAGGAAATTTTCGTTCAGCATCAAACGCAGAAAATTCCTCGCGGACCCGGACCCCGGAGTGATCAATGGATCCCAACCCCCGCCATTCAAAAAACTCCCGCAGTTCAAACACCTCTTGAATAGCCTCTAACGATTGCGTGTTCCCATCAGGAGGAACAATCCGTGTATATTGATTTTCGACTTCACAGCGTCCTTCCGCCAATTGTTTCAGAACCATCCACACGGATTGTAATATGTCCAGTGGTTCAAACCCGGCGATGGTGATGGGCTTTCGATAATATTCAGGGATAAATGAGTAGGGCTTCGTTCCGATCACCATGCTCACATGGCCCGGACCCAAAAAGCCGTCAAGCTGAAGATCAGGAGAATCCAGTATGGCCTTGATCGTGGGAATGATCGTGATGTGGTTACAAAAGATCGAGAAATTTTTGATCCCCTCTTTCTTGGCCTGGAGTATGGTCAACGCCGTACTGGGCATGGTGGTCTCAAAACCAAGCCCGAAAAACACCACTTCTCTGTCAGGATTCACTCGCGCGAGATTCAAGGCGTCCAATGGTGAATAGACCATGCGCACATCGGCTCCCTCGGCTTTGGCCTGTAGGAGATTTTTCTGAGAGCCGGTCACCCGCATGGCATCCCCGAATGTGGTCATGATCACCTCATCCCGTTCAGCCAGAGCAATACAGTCATCCACCCGGCCTCGCGGCAGGACGCAAACCGGACAGCCCGGTCCGTGGATGAACTCCACTTCCTTCGGAAGCATTTTATTGAGGCCATAGCGAAAGATGGTGTGGGTATGTCCCCCACAGACTTCCATGATCCAGACGGGGCGTTCACGGCATACGGGTATCCGTTTCACCAGTCTCTCAATTTCCTGGAGAAGGATACGGGCTTTTTGAGGATCACGAAATTCATCGACGAATTTCATAACCTCTCCTCATTTATAGCCGACGGGCCGCGGTGATCAGCCAGGAGGGTGTGCACGAGATCCCAAAGGATGTGATAGATCAGGACGTGACATTCCTGGATCCGGTGAATGCTCTCAGTAGGCACAACCAGGCAATGATCAATTGCAGAAGAGGTTGCCATGGCTCCTCCAAGTCCCCCGGTGAGGCCAATGGTGGTCACCCCCATCTCCTTAGCTTTCCTAAAGGTCCGCATAATATTTTCGGAATTGCCGCTCGTGGACACGCCGATCACCCCGTCCCCGGCCTTTCCCTGAGCGATCAACTGGCGCACAAAAATGTGATCAAACCCCACATCATTTCCTACAGCGGTCATCATGGCCTGATCGGCCGCAAGATTGACGGCAGGAAGCGCAGGGCGCCCGGTGGTCACTGGATGCGAAAATTCGACGGCAATATGGGCGGCATCACAGCTCGATCCGCCGTTGCCCATCGTAAACAGCCGTCCCTCATGCCGGTAAATGTCCGCTACGGCCATGGCAGCGGCCACGACTTTTTCGGCTCTGTGCGTCAAAAAATGTTTGGATGACTTGGGTGCTATCTTGCGATTTCATTCGCACCGATTCAAGTAATCCGGATTTTACGGATGCCGAATCTTTCGAAGACGGCTGCAGGAAGGGATAAAGAGAGGCTAATATTTTTTGATTAGACATGCGGCCATCCTTTAGGAGGTATTTGACTGACGCATCGCCTGGATTGCGGTTTGCACTTCTCCCATTTCAGTCAGCAACTCTATTGTCCGCTTAGCTTCCTTTTCGTTAATCCGACTCATAGCAAATCCCACGTGAATCAGCACCCAATCCCCGACACACGACACAGGGGAATGCTCCCCATCCACAATGCAAGCGATATTCACTTCCCGTCGAACCCCACCCACGTTCACGATCGCGAGCTTATGCTCCACATTGCTAATTTCTACAATTTGCCCGGGTATGCCTAAACACATGTGGATTGAACCTCATTGGTCTTTTGCAAGGAACGAGCTGCGGCAATCGCGGCCTGTCCAAGGGCAATGCCACCATCGTTCATGGGAACCTGTTTGTGGGAAAAAACGGTGAATCCTGCTGCCGTCAACTTGGCCTTCACAAGTTCAAACAACACCTGATTTTGAAACACGCCACCTGAAAGGACCACCGTTTGATGCCGGTCATGACCGTCAGGAGATTGTGAGCACTGTGTGACCATGTGACAAATCACGTTGGCAAGCCCCTTATGAAACCGTGCGGCCATGACCGGAACCGGTGTGTGGAGGATAAGATCGCCCAAAAGCGCCCCCCACATTCCTAACGGTTCGACATAGGGTAATCCACAGCGCTTCAGGCGCGGAATAGAAAATGGATACGCCAACGATTCGTCCTCATGATGAAGTGTGTCGTCATCCACCAAAGCTTCCATCTCCATTGCAGCTTGCCCCTCATATAACACGTGTTCTGTGCAAATACCCATCGCAGCGGCGGCGGCATCAAACAACCGACCGCAGGAACTCGCCAGCGGGCTATTAATCCGGCGGCTCAGCATGCGATCCAGCATCATGCGAGGTTTTTTCGCGAGAAGATCAAACAATGGCAGATCGGAGTAGTTCGTCGCAAATTCCGCCCATCCCATTTCTGCCATCACATGCGCATAGGTGTTTCGCCACGGTTCCTTTATCGCCTGAGTTCCGCCGAGCATCGGCACGGGCTTAAAGGACCCAAGACGAGTAAAG
>DOFS01000554.1:3072-4158 GCA_003523945.1 Nitrospiraceae bacterium
AATCCGCCAGCAAAAACTCTCCACCCCAAATCGTGTCGTCCTCCCCATAGCCCAACCCATCCAAGATAACCCCAAGGACCGGTTCAGTCGTTAAGCGAACCCCGTTTTCGACCAGACAGGCCGCGAGATGAGCATGGTGATGTTGGATATCAAAAATCGGCAGATGGCGTAAGTTGGCTTGGGCCCGTCCGAACTTACTCGACAGGTATTCCGGATGCAGATCAACGGCGATGCTGTCAGGCGTGTGCTCAAACAAGCGTTGGTAATGCGAGATGGCTCGTTGATAATCGGCATAGGTCAAAGAATCCTCCAAATCTCCAATGTGATGGGAGAGCAGGGCTTGTCCCTCTTTGAGTAAGCAGAAGGTATTTTTGAGTTCACCGCCCATAGCAAGAATTGCAGGACTGTGTTCGAAGCCCGAGGGAAGCCATATGGGTATGGGCGCAAACCCTCGACTGCGTCGCAGCACTCGTGGAACCTCATCCATCACTTTAACCACCGAATCGTCAACACGTTGGGCAATCCCCCGATTATGCAGGACCACAAACTCGGCAATCTTTTTCAAATGTACTTTGGCCTGTTCATTGTCGATCCACTGGGGTTCGCCGGCATGGTTTCCGCTGGTTAACACAATCGGGTGAGCCATGCGATGGAGGATCAAATGGTGCAGCGGTGAGTTGGCTAACATACATCCATAGGTGGACATGCCGGGAGCGACACTTGCCGCAAGGGCCCTCTCCGGATGGCGCTTAAGGATGACAATGGGGGCCGCCTGGCTTTGTAGGAGTTCGGCTTCCCTCTTCCCTATCACACAATACCGGCGAATCACCTCCAGGTCGCGCGCCATAAATGCCAGAGGCTTTCCCTCCCTGTGTTTCAAGGCACGAAGCCTGCTGACCGCGTCCTCCCGGGTGGCATCGCAGGCAAGTTGAAAACCGCCTAATCCTTTAATGGCCAGAATGTGCCCTTTCCGGAGTAGACTGCAGACCGCATCTGCCTCATCCAACATCGTATAGGAATGCACCCCCACGGGTTTTCCGTCCATACGTTCAATCCACACCTTTGGTCCGCATGCATGGCACGCGA
>DOFS01000064.1 GCA_003523945.1 Nitrospiraceae bacterium
CCGGGTTCATCGCTGGTCAATAGTACCTGTGTACGGGGTTGGTGGCGCCAGGCATCAAACCGTTCCCAGTAGAGCAAGTCGTGAGGGGTCTTTACCCCGTGGAGAATGGTCATGGCCCCATACTTCTCCCGTCTATGGAACATATATTCAATGGCTCCCACCACCGGGGCACAACCCAATCCGCCGGTGACGATAACCACGTCCTTTCCTTGCGCTTCTTTCATGGGCCATCCAATTCCAAACGGCCCACGAACGCCCACACTCTCGCCTACTTGCATCGCTCCCAGTACCTGCGTGATCCGACCTACCACACGAATGGTGTGGTCCAGAAATTCCGGCTCGCCAGGGTCCGACACGATGGAAATGGCCACTTCGCCTACACCAAATACATGCAGCATATTGAATTGTCCCGCCTCAAACCGGAAGGACTCCCGGTGAACAGGGTCGGTGAGTTGCAGGCGAAATGTCACAATATCGGTGGACTCCTGTTTCCGGTCCACGATCACAGCCGGATGAATGAGGTAGGGATTATGAGTCATGGTCTGGCGTTAATGGGATTACGCTGGCGTCCTCGTAGGAGAAGTTTAGTCTTCAATAGGTTATCCTAACAAAATGAACCCACAATCACCTGAATTCTAATTTCTCCAAATGAACGCATCATGGTAGTGTAGCATTTTTCCTCAATTACTAAGCATTGGAGGTCTCTTTTGAAGAATAGCAAGATCAAAGCCAATTAGTTTAGGAACGGCTGGTTGGGCATGGAGGTTTAAAACATTTTAGGTCTAGTTTCCAGAAAATAAAAAAAGTGGAATCTCTTAAAAAAGGCTCTTCTAGTGTTTCCAGAATTTCCTGAGAATAAAAGCCAAATCGTTGGAAAAATATTCAACTCTCCACGAAGCAGTGAGGTGACATCATGAGCAAAAAAATTCTGGTTGTTCTGACGAGCGTTGAAAAATATCCTAATCTGAATCGGGCGACCGGATTGTGGCTCGGTGAGGCTGTGCATTTTGTCAAAAAAGTCGAAGAAGCAGGCTATGAGGTAGATTTTGTCAGCCCCAAAGGGGGCTATACTCCGATTGACCCGCACAGTCTGGAGCAGGCAGATGCGACGGATTGGGAATGGTACCAGAAGAAAGGATTCATGAATCGTCTCGGGACAACGCTCAACCCAAGCGAGATTAACCCGGATGATTACGTGGCGATTTACTATACCGGCGGTCACGGGGTGATCTGGGATTTTCCCGATAACGAAAAACTTCAATCGATCAGCCGGAAAATTTACGAGAATGGTGGATGTGTTTCCTCAGTCTGCCACGGCGCTCTCGGTTTGCTGAACATTCAGTTATCGGATGGAACGTTACTTATTAAAGGCAAAACCGTCACCGGCTTTTCCAATGAGGAAGAACAGCTTGTGGAACTCGACAAGGTCGTGCCATTTCTGACAGAGACTGAATTGGTTAAGCGAGGGGCCATATATAAGAAGGCCGATGAGCCGTGGGGGTCGTTTGCGCTGGAAGATGGCCGGCTCATCACCGGGCAGAACCCGGCATCGGGTGGTGCTGTAGCTGATCTTCTGATAGAGGCCATTCGAAAAATCTGAACATTTAGAAATTATGATTCTGGTCTCAGTGTTTGGCGATGTGTATGGGAAATGTTGTTTAGGGGTTGCCCGCAATAAAGACTTGCAGGTGAGCTCCTCGCATTTGTGCCCCCAACTCTGGTGTCAAGATGACGTTCAGTGTTGCCCGGTTTCGCCACGGCAGGCGAAGCCCTTTTGGTTTGGCAAAAGGGCCCAAAACCACTGACGCCACGTCTTGCCTCATGAGAATGGATGGTCGCTAGTCTCAAGAGGGCGGACCAACTCGCGCCGCTCAAACAAGGCCCGCCAGAGAATGAGAGCGTCCATCCCTTGGGCCAGACGGCAGTCATCGGACCATGAAAGACGAACCTTTAAAGGACAAACATGAAATCAGCCGGGAATCCTAAGACCAAGGACATTTGAACAATCACACAGAATCATAGGATCCAGATGAAACCTTCACCGAATACCGATACATCTCTAAAGAAATTCGTTTCGCTCTTGCATCAATTAGCCCGGCGTCATGGGATTCAGCCCGTCTATCGGGATGAGAGCGGCAACCGGCGAGTGGTGCCTGATACAAGTCTACAAGGAATTCTCCGGCTGATGGGTGTTTCCGCCCAGACACCCCAACAAGTCCGAAATTCGGTTGCGGCATCGAAGGTTAATGAATGGACGAAATGCGTTCAAGAAACATTCGTCATTCTTCAATCGGAACTGTCCTCAGGATGGACACTCCACATTCCTCTGGGATCTGAATCACTCTCTTCCATACACATCACCTGGACCATTCTGGGAGAAAACAAGTTTCGGGCAACCCAGCAGGCCAGTGGATCTTCCATGAAGATCCTTGCGCGAAAAAAAATCAACGGTCGACAATACCTGCGTGTCAGTCTTCCGTTTCCCCGCCGATTGCAGATTGGATATTATGCGCTTCGATTAACAATTACCTCGCCATCCTTCCACGCACAGGAAACTTCGCGCGTTATCGTTGCTCCCGACAGAGCGTATGTCCCCCCCTCTTATAAGACCGGCCGTGGTCTCTGGGGATTGACGGTTCAACTCTATGGAGTACGCTCTGAACGGAACTGGGGAATCGGTGATTTCAGCGACCTCAACGATATAGTCCGTTGGGCCGGGGAAGACTTAGGGGCAGCTATGGTAGGAGTCAATCCTCTGCATGCGTTGCTGCCCGGTGAAATCAGTCCGTATTCCCCTTCCAGCCGGATGTTTCATCAGCCATTATATCTGGATATGGAACGAATTCCTGAATTTCGTGAGAGCACGGTTGTTCAGCGACGCATTAAAAGCCAAGTCTTCCAACAGACACTGAGTGCCCTTCGGTCATCTCCGACAGTTGATTACGATTCGGTGCAGGCCATCAAATATAAAAATTTAGAGACCCTATACCGCCTGTTCCTCAAAAACCATCTGGTTCCCCGGTCACGCCGGGGATTGGCCTTTCTGCGATTTATTCAACAACAGGGAAGTAACCTCGAACATTTTGCATGTTTCCAAGCTTTAGGTGAAACCTTCGCGCGTACCCGTTCATCCAGGAAAAAGGCAAGAGGGTGGCAGGATTGGCCAAAAGACTATCAAAGTCCTCTTTCTCCTCATGTTCAAACCTTTTCCCGCAAACATTCCGCCCGCATCAATTTTTTTCGGTACCTTGAATGGTTGTGCCAGGGCCAGCTTGAGGAAGTCAGAAAAACCGCGCGTCGTATCCGGATGCCCGTCGGCCTCTATCAAGATCTCGCCGTGGGGATCGATCCCAATGGCTACGAAGCCTGGGCTTTTCAGAATCAATTAGTGACCCAGGCATCCATTGGGACCCCCCCGGAAATATTTTCACCAAAAGGCCAAAATTGGAACTTGGTCCCGCTTTCTCCCGAACACCTCCATCAACAAGGCTATGAGGTTTTTATCAAAACGTTCCAGTCCATGATGGAAGGGGGCGGGTTATTGCGTATTGATCATGCCATGGGGCTCTTCAGATTGTTCTGGATTCCGCGAGGAAAGTCGCCCTCAGAAGGGGCTTATATTCATTATCCCGCCGAAGCGTTATTAGCCATTTTGGCCTTGGAGAGTCACAAGTCCGGGACCGCCATTGTTGGAGAAGATCTGGGAACGATCACCCCTCACATTAGAAAAACCCTCAGCCTCTCTGGTCTGTTGAGCTACAGGCTTTTATTATTTGAAAAAACCAAGACAGGGAATTTTATCCCGCCGCACCGGTATAAAAAGCCGGCGATGGTCGCCGTATCCAC
>DOFS01000549.1:0-3288 GCA_003523945.1 Nitrospiraceae bacterium
CCGGTAGCCCGGGGGAAGATCAATACTTGTTTCTTAACAATCGTATTTTCTTCTTCTAACCACTTTCAAATCGACCCCCATTTTTGGCGAGGAGCTTCACGATACTACTCATGAACTTGGGTACATTATCGTCCCTTAAATTCTTTTATTGCCTTAGCCACATAGCCCTATTAACTCTTAATGACGCCTTCTAAAATACCCTGAATTCGATTGGCGATTCCTTCCCAATTAAAATCACGCATCACTCTTTCCCTTCCTTGAGACCCTAAACGTGTTGCAAGATCTCGATTTAACAGGAGTTTAACGATAGCGTTCGCAATTTCATCAATATCAGTTGGATTGACCAGCAAGCCAGAGACCCCCTCAATAACAGCATCAGGAATTCCGCCGGACCTACCTGCTATAACTGGCTTGCCTGAGGCATTAGCCTCAAGAAACACCAATCCAAACCCTTCAACATCGCAGCTTTCTGTCTGGTCTCGACTCGGCATGGTAAACACCTCGCACATACCATAAACTTCAGGTATGTCCTCCTGTTCAACCTGCCCGGCAAAGACCACGCGGTCCTCAACCTGCATATCCTTAGCAAGACGTTCAAGCTGAGACCGATACGGCCCCTCCCCAACAATTAAGTATGTTACATCTAAAGCGCTTTTGAGAACACGAGGGAGGGCTCGTATAACCATATCATGCCCCTTACGGGAAACCAGATTGCCAATCGTCAATATAATACGGTCCTTATGTCTTGGCCCCAACAACTTCTTACGGAATTCATTAGTAGGCACAGTGGGGTGGAAACGTTCACTATCACACCCCGGGTGCACAATCTCAATCATTTTCGGATCAACCCCAGCTCGTCGGACCAAATCTGCCGTATACTCACTAACGGCTAAGATACGGTCAGCTTTTCTAAGAGTGATAAGTTCTATAGATTTTGGGCCTTTTCCCATAGCCATCAAAATTTCATTCCCGTGGGCATAGACTACAAAGGGGATCTTTATCCATTTTTTCAACAAGGGCACTAACCTACCCTCACCTACTGTTGACAACTGGATGATTCGTGGGCGCTCACGTATCAGGATCTCTGTTATCGTAAGGCCCAACCTCAAGGCCTTCGTATAACCGTTACCACTACAAAGTCGGGTGTAGACCCTAAATGGGTTGTCATTTTCAGTCCCGGATTTTTTTTGTGGAACCCCCGTCAGGCAACAGACCCTTTCAGTACCTAAGTTCTTAGCCACCTCCGCCATCATATGGGAAATTCCACCTTTATTGGGTGGGAAGTAGGAACTACTCACCAGAAGCGATTTCATCTGTTCGAATTCCTCAAATCAACAAACATTGGCTAACGCTTTATTTATCGGGGATATGATGGTTTAGTTATCAAAATCCCGGACTGATCAGTTCTCCTAGCACTAATCAATCTCTTGAAGTTAATCATATGGGCAGAACCTTGTTTCAAAGGAGAAATATTAGCGTTTTATTAATTGAGCCGTGATTTTTCTCAATAATGTTACGATCATGGGAGATAGCCCAAGCTTCGCAAGCCGCCCGGAATCTTTCCAGCTTGTTTTTTCCCAAGTGTCCCAGTATTGGCATAGCTCCTTATGAATTTCCGCTTTTCTTTCCTTGGGCAAGTGATGAGCCTCCTCAACCAATTTCGCAGCAGTCTTTAACATTGCTCTGGTCTGTCTGTAACCATCTGCAGTTTTCTGCTGGGAATGATTTCGAGCTCTGGCAAATTTTATCCCTGTATATCTAAACGGTATC
This sequence comes from Nitrospiraceae bacterium, assembly GCA_003523945.1. Classification (GTDB taxonomy): domain Bacteria; phylum Nitrospirota; class Nitrospiria; order Nitrospirales; family UBA8639; genus Nitrospira_E. Next base: position 1,771 of record DOFS01000549.1, read on the forward strand.
TCCGCCAACAAAAACTTACCCCATAATTCGTAATCCATTGTATAATGATTTTCTAAATTTAGACCGCCAACCTCAAAAAATAAGGATCGAGGAAAGAGAACTTCGGGTTGAACTATGTTTCCGCCAGACCGCCAGACTTTTTCTACACTTAAGAGGTCATTCAAGCTATGTACTCTTGGCGTACGAGTAAACTTATAATTTCCCATTTGGTCAACATACGAACACAATCCTACATATACTTCTCTCTCGTTAAACTCAGCCTTCATGCCATGGCTGAACAATGCCTCCTTTTCGAGCAGATCATCGCTATTTATCCACGTGGCGAAAAGACCAGAACCCATTTTAAGCCCCCGATTAATGGCATCGCTTTGCCCTGAGTCTGGCTCGCTCATCCAATAGCTAAGCCAAGGTTCATATTTCTTGATAATCTCAACTGAATTATCGGTGCTGGCCCCATCAAGCACAATGTACTCCAGATTTGGATACCCTTGGAGTAAAACCGAACGAATGGTCTCCTCGATGAACACCCCTTGGTTGAAGGAGGGCGTGACTATAGTAATTCGAGGCCATGCCCGTCCGTCAGGCATTTGATCGGATAATTGCTTACTTTCTTCGGTCCATGGCCATCCCATTTTTTCTTTTAATGGCGAAGGCAGTTCTTTTAGTGTTGGACAACGCATGTCTTAGTAAATATTTCCTTCCCTTTATCTAATCCAATTAGTTTAGCTTCACTTTAATTGTCGCATTTATGATCCGCCTCTTTCTGCCCCCATTGGCTTTATGACACCAATAAATCTTTCAGGGCTGTTAAGGCAAAGGCTCTAGGGTTCTTCACAGACTGGCTTTTCCACCGCACCAATTTCATGTTGTAGTGCTCCCTCGAAATCAAGCCACCTGTGAGTGTTGTTCTTGCCGAAATTGTCGAGGGCTCTGGTACCCTAACGCTTGATGCGGACGCTCCTCGTTGTACCAGCGCATCCATCGTGTGATCGTCTGCCGGCCATCCTCAAATCCTTCAAAATCGTGTTGCCATACATACTCCTCTTTGAAACTCCGAAAAAAGCGTTCAATGAGCCCATTCTGTTCCGGCGTACAAGGCGTGATAAATTCTTGTTGGAATCGATAGTCTCGACACGCTTGGCGGAACCGCCGAATCTGAAAGATCAAACCATTATCACTGCGGAGTACCGGGGTCGTTCTCCCAGGGCGCAAGGTGCCAAAGCGAGCGAGTCAGGCCGCTTCAATCGCTCGTTCGGCTTCCTTGGCTCCCCCGCACAAGGCAAACTCATACCCGATTATCTCTCGATCATGACAATCAATCACCGCCGTGAGATGGCCCCAGCCATCCTGTCCACACGGAATGTACGTCACATCCATGGCCCACCGTTGATCACTCTGAGGGGTGCGACTTCTCAACCGCGGGGCCCGAGGGCGAGGCGTGCGGATTCGTTGATGCACCAGCCATTGCTAATCCGTAAGGCGCGATACACCGCTTTCCGATTGATCGCCAGTCCCTCT
>DOFS01000549.1:3470-7543 GCA_003523945.1 Nitrospiraceae bacterium
GCAGCTTCATGACTAAAGGCTCGGCGAGTGTGGGAAAGGCTTCCTTCCTCACGGCCGTGCGATGGAGCGTCGATCGTGCGACCCGTAAGACCCGACCGGCCTGCCGCGCTGAGATGTTCGGAAAGGTCGCTTTCACACGTCGGACATCTTCCGGCCCAAAGGGTACGGTTTCAAGGCCTCCCGTAACACATCATGTTCTACCACCAGATCCCCAATCTTCTGTTTAAAATTCTCCATCTGTTCCTCCTTCAGCGCGTCCTCGTCTTTGGGCCACCGCCGCAGACCGTTTTCTGCAGCCCGAAGAAACTGATCTTGCCACCCCTCGACCTCGGCCACACTCAACCCATGCTGTCGGGCCGCTTCCGCCATTGACGTTTCCCCTTTCAGTACGCGTAAGACGAGGGCGGCTCGTCGTTTCGCTGTCCAGCGTTCAATCGGTTCTTTCTGTCCCATCAATTCCCTCCTTTAAGAAGTGGTTTATGTCTTAAAGGTGGTCTCATTTACAAGGGGAGTAGTATAATGCTGGCCAATCGCCGTTCGGAGGAGGAGCTGCTCAGTGTCAATTTGCATATTTACCACCACCCATCTGCTCAAAGAGGTATCCGGGAACTCTAAACTTATCGAGAAAAAAGTGGGTGCGTCATTCGAGAAGCAATGGCTCCTGTTCTATGAGCAATTTGCCACGTTTATCGAATAACATTACCAGAGACGCCTACTGCTACTTACGGAATACTATCAAAATGAGGTTCATCGAGAGCCTACGCAATTACATTCGATGAGTAACCGGCCCGCCAATGCTTATCAAGATGGGGAGTCCACATGGCTCAAAACTCTGACCGGTTACTTATTTCGGACAATGAGAAAAATTCACCCATCCGAATCTGCATTGAGCCTAAAATTATAAAAATCAGAAAAAGCCCTGAGGAAAAATTATTTTTCAAATGATATAAATTGGGAATATATCGATCTAGCTCCCAAGATGGTTCGTTATATTGAATCCAAGCCGTAAATTTTCGATGCTTTACGTGAGCAGGTTGCACTTCCATATTTTTAGAGGTATTAGAAGAACATATATTCACAAATCGCTCAGAAGAGCGAAATAATATTCTCATACAGGAATCAAATATTTCATCCTCTATTAAGTGGTAAATTACATCCAATGAGAGTGTTAATTCAGCGGTTTGACCATCATATTTTTTACGTAACTTGAAAGTTTTTGACTTATCTTTGTAAAAATTTTTTTTGCACAATGCTATTGCTTCTTCACTAACATCAAACCCAAGATACTTTCGGTAGTCACTTTTTAATTTAGTGCCATTCCCACATCCAAATTCAATAATAGTGTGCAGATACCATGTTTCTTCACGAAATCATTTATTATTTTAACCTTAAATTCTTATAACATACCCTAATTACCCGCCCCAGAATTTCCCCAGGACTTATACTTTTGATCCCAATTCTTTCTGAAGTAGAAAAAGGAACAGGCGGCAATTTGTTCTGTAGGGATTTTTTAATAATTTCTTTTTAACTTGTAACCCTAAGGGGCCGATCAACGGAATACTTTTAATGAACCTTCCTATCGTTGATCTCAAAATAGGGGTATCGAACGGCCTAGATGAGCTGCATTGGCACCAATTCCGCCTAATACAGTTGTGAGCTGAATGACCAGTTTTGGTTGTATCTCCTATTTAAGATATAAAATGTATTCACGGTCCCGTAAACATACCTCATTTTGAGCGAGGCACCGTCACATTTTCACACTCAAGATTCCTAGAAGCTTCTTCAACACAACAGATTTCAAAAATCTCATTCCTCCTCTGATAATTATCCGATTATTTAATCATTGAATGATGATTTTCCCCTCATTTCCCACTTAATTCAGCAATATCAGAATCAATCATCAGACGAACCAATTCATTAAATGAGGTCTTAGGAGTCCATCCCAATTGTTTTTTTGCTTTACTCGCATCTCCAATGAGCAGATCGACTTCTGCAGGTCGATAATATTTTGAATCAATTTCTAAATGGTCCTGCCAATTCAGGCCGGCATATGAAAAGGCCTCTTCCAAAAACTCTCTCACGGTATGAGTTTCTCCCGTGGCAATCACGTAATCCTCCGGGGTATCCTGCTGAAGCATCAGCCACATGGCCTCAACATACTCCTTTGCATACCCCCAATCCCGTTTAGCATCAATATTTCCAAGAAAAATCTTATCTTGCAATCCTGCCTTTATGCGAGCCGCGGCACGAGTGATTTTCCGGGTTACAAACGTTTCGCCTCGGCGTTCAGACTCATGGTTGAACAGGATTCCATTGCAACCAAACACATTATAACTCTCTCGATAATTCACCACCATCCAGTATGCATACACTTTAGCCGCAGCATAGGGGCTTCGAGGATAAAATGGGGTATTTTCCCGCTGGGGAACTTCTTGTACTTTGCCGAACATTTCAGAACTACTCGCCTGGTAAAACTTGCTATGGAGTCCCGTTTCTCGAATGGCCTCCAGAAGACGAATTGTTCCCAGACCAGTCACATCACCCGTATATTCAGGAATGTCAAAACTCACCCGGACATGACTTTGCGCTGCAAGATGATAAATCTCATCTGGTTGAATGCGATAGAGCAGTTTGATGAGATTTGTCGAATCAGCAATATCTCCATAATGAAGAAACAATTTTACCCCATTCACATGAGGGTCTTGATAAAGATGGTCAATGCGTCCTGTGTTAAAGGTTGAAGCCCTGCGAATAATCCCATGCACCTCGTAGCCTTTCCCGAGAAGCAATTCAGCTAGATAGGAACCATCTTGACCTGTAATTCCGGTAATAAGAGCCTTTTTGATAGTCGATGAGCTTTTCATGTTACACCAAAGGAAAGTTGAAAATGGTAAAAACTCCCCAAACAAGTCGGGTGGTATCCACAAAGTTTTTTGGGTTTGCCGGGTAATTAATCACCTCTGGTGGGCCCTCCTTAGACCCCTGTAAAGTTCTACCTTGACCGTCCAGGCAAGGAGGTGGACGATTTTCAATTAACACCCACATCAGAAAAAATATTCCTATTGGGTTGGTCTTTAAAATATTTGATCAAAAATTCTCCCACAAATCGATTACCGGCAAGATTCCAGTGACCATCATCTACGATTCCTATCGTGATTCCTTCCGCTTCCTTACTTTCCAAGTATTCGCTGACTCCTCGAATGCAGGTTATACCGGCTTCCCTGCAAAGCAAACTTTCTTTGTCGGTAATCGGTTCGGTACTAAAAAAGAAAAAGGGCCTTTGTCCAGCTCGTAGTCTTGCCATTTTTAAAATCTCGCCCGTCACCCGATAGGCCGACTCTGGTACCTTTTCTTTGCGTCCTTCCATTTTTGTGATTTGGTTATTAGAATTGGAATCAGTATTAGCTTGGAGTTGGGCTTTCTGAAACGCATCATATCGAACTAATATTCGATCTGCGATTCTTGAATATTTTCGCAGGAAGGGTAACGGCATGGGTATTTCATAAACTATTTCTTTGTTAACAAGGTAAGGCCTTACACCAAAATTGTTATGGGGATAATAATTCCTATCACTTTCGTATAAATTGTTCCAGTAATCATTGCTGCAAAATTGCCAAATGACTACATCTGGATCAATGTCATCAATATAATCATCCAAAACCATATATTCCTGGAGTGAACCATACCCTCCTCCACCATATACAAAAAAATTTACATAAGGATACTCCTTCTCTAAATATGCATACCATTCCTCCCCATTAGAAACCTGGACCATTTCTGTGAAGGAATCACCAATAATGAGAACCGAAGGTCTGTGTGTATGTAATTGCCCCCATCTTTTAAATCCATGGTCAAAATATTCGTTCTGTACAGTTCGATAAGCACCTGGCTGATCTTGAAGAGTTCTGGTAGCCGTTCTATTGGCTCCCACAGTCCAACCATATTTTGTTGGTTGATAGGCCGGTGGCAACATCGTGTGCAGTATCAATTCCCCCAGGAGAAAAACAAAAAGAATCGTTGCAATCAGTAAATACCATTCTTTCCTTTTCCCTCGACCAAAATTGTACCGACCG
>DOFS01000269.1 GCA_003523945.1 Nitrospiraceae bacterium
ATCTGTATAGCGATCTGGCATCCTTGTATGAGCGGGCCGGTCGTATCACCGGACTTCCGGGATCAATCACCCAGCTGCCCATCCTCACCATGCCCAACGATGACATTACTCATCCCATTCCGGACCTTACGGGGTACATCACAGAAGGACAGATTGTCTTGGACCGACACCTCCTTCGAAAGGGCGTTCTGCCACCCATTAATGTTCTACCGTCGCTTTCCCGTCTTATGAAAGATGGAATTGGGCTAAATCGCACCCGTTCCGATCATGCGAATCTAGCCAGCCAACTGTACGCCGCATATTCCCGGGTTCGCCAGCTAGAGAGCCTTGCTGCCATCATCGGGGAAGAAGAACTTTCGGCTGTGGACAAGCGATACCTGACCTTTGGCACCCGCTTGGAACACCAGATCATTGCACAAGGGGTCAATGAGGACCGTTCGATAGTGGAGACCTTGGACCGTGGATGGGGTGCTCTTGCCGAGCTTCCGCCTGAGGAACTGACAAGGGTCACTGAAGACGAACTGAAGGAGCATCTGACTTGAAGCTGGAGCTCGCTGCGACGAAAGCCAATCTCTTAGCAATCCGGGAAGCCCTGGCTTTAGCCCAGGAGGGCCACGAATTGCTCTCCCAAAAACGGGAGGTGTTGCTGACGGAGGTGCTCCATCTCGTCAATGATGTGAAGCGAGTGGGGAAAGAGGCCAACACGGCTCTCGAGGAAGCCTATACATCATTGAAACTGGTTTTGACTCGGACTGGGCATGATGGGGCCCAACGATTGGCTCAGGGATGCCGGGAACGTGCCGAGGTCACCGTGCGGGAACGGAGTGTGATGGGCGTCTCCGTGCCCTTCGTTCACGTAAAAACGATTCCTAAACGACCGATGTGGGGATTAGGAGAATCCCCGGCGGTGTTGGATGAGATGGTGGAACGGTTTCAGCGCGCCCTGGTTCTTCTGGGAGAGCGCGCAGAAATTGAAACGTCAGTCTGGCGGTTAGCCCGAGAATTGGCCAAAACGCAACGTCGAACCAATGCCTTGGAATATTTGGTGATTCCCCAACACCAGGAAACCCTCAAATTTATACAGGAAACGTTAGAGGAACGGGAGCGGGAGTCACACTTCCAGTTAAAACGTATCAAAGGCCTAGAGAGGATTTGATTCCATGACACTGTTTCAGCAGATTCTGGTGCCGGTCGATGGATCGAAGCATGCCGCGGAAGCGCTCAAGTTTGGGCTAGAACTTGCCAAACTGACGGAAGCCCAAGTTCATGTCCTTCACGTGATTGACATAGCCTCTGTTGTCCAAATTAGCCGCCTTTTCGGCAAGAGCCAAGCCCACGTCCAAGAAGAATTGCGGGAGCGAGCCATGGGGATTCTCGTCGATGCCAACACCGTAGCTCGAGAGGCGAATATCGAGATTACCACGCACATGGTGGAGGGGGTCCCCTATGAAGCCGTGGTCGATCATGCGCAACACCATGGAGTGGATCTGATTGTCATCGGACGGGTTGGAACCAGAGGCCCACGTCGGATTTTAATTGGCAGCATGACGGAACGGGTTATCGAAACCGCACCGTGCCATGTTCTGGTCATTCGATGAAAGGCGACAAGAAGGAAATGAGCAGCATGGAGGAAGAAACACAACAACTGTTTGCATGGGAGGAACAAGCCAAGAAGATCGTTGCAGAAGCCACCCTGCGAGCGCAGGCGATAGGAGAAGAGGCCGCAAAAAACCATATCGAACAACTGACGCGTGTCAAAGAGGAAGCCAAGGAGGCGGCTTCTCAGGCCCGGGCACGTCTCCTTGAACAAATCCATCCTCGGTGCCTTGCGAAACGCGCCGAGGCAGAAAAAGAAGCGTCTCGTATACGACAAGAGGAATCCCAAAACATCCAAGCAGCGGTGAATACAGCTCTTCACCAGCTTCTCATGATGGAGGAGGAAAAATATGCTCGTGGCCGCTAAATATGGCGCCCTCAACGCTCGGTTGAGGACGAGAGCGGGGCGCCTGCCATCGGTCAACCACTTCCGACGTTTACTCGAGGCTCCAACCGCGACGACGGTTGTGGTGGTATTGCGAGAAGGCAACGTGCCGACTCCGGAGGATGGCTCCCTTCCTTCGAGACAGTGGCTCCTTGCTCAGTGGCTTGTGCCGGATTACCAAGTCGTTCATCGGAACGTCTCTGGCTCAGCTCAACGGTTGGTTCAGAGTCTTATGGATCGGTTGGAACTTGAAAATGTGAAATATGCCGTGCGGGCGCTGGCGAGTGGGAAAAGCGTCAAGACGGAGACATTGTTGAATTTCGGGAAGGTGGCAACGGTTAACCTCAAGGCATTGGAAAGTGTCCAGCGGATGAGTGATTTGCTATTGGCCGTAAAGGACACGGTATTTGCTGTTCCTCTCCGCACCACAGCACCCCTGTGGGAAGAGGAGGAAGGCCTGTTCGCTGTTGAATCCGCACTTGATCGTGCGGTGTACACTTCCTTGCAAAAAGCGGCGGAGGGATTTCGGGGGCCAGGGGCTGTTCTTGTTCGGCGTATCGTCGCCCAGCTTGTGGATACTGTGAGTCTGCTCTGGATGGTGCGATATCGGCTGGCCTATGGCCTGACTCCAGAAGCAGCTGCCGGACTATCGCTGATCAAATCTTCGCAAAGAACTGCACCCCACATCCGCCAATTGGCTCATGCGGCCACCTTCGAAGAGTTTCAGGCCGCGATTCAATCGGTGACCGTCATGCAGCACTGGCAAAATGGTGGGACACTTATAGACTGGGAGCAACACCTCATGAGGCGGATACGCAGGATGGCGCAAAGGATGCTGTACGGCCCGCCATTCGGGTTCTCTGTCGTCGTGGGATTTTTGCTCCTGAAAGAGTGGGCCATTCGAGATCTTACCATCATTTGCCACGGCAGAACTGTTGGCCTGCGCGCTGAACTGTTGGAACCGATGTTATTTCACGATGACTGAACGATCGGTGGTTCGGTCAGGAGGTTCTTGATGAGTGTCATCCAAATGCAACGGATCACCATCCTTGTGCTGAAAAGGGATGCTCATCGCTGCACGCAGGCTCTTCTGGCTTCCCACCTGTTTCAACCCATCGAAGAGCCTCCATCGGAAAATTTGGAAGTGCCGGTTCAATCGCTGGA
>DOFS01000268.1 GCA_003523945.1 Nitrospiraceae bacterium
TCAAACGTTCCCATAACCGCCATGTAATCGGTTGGTCCTCAGTGGGAATTGTACACGGAGCCGGGGGACACGGGGGGGGCTGGAAATGGGTAGGAAGGCGAGCAATTCCCACCGCATCAAAACCTAAGCGGCGTGCCTCTTCTTTGATCTGATGGGCCAGGGTCGGCCGAGGAGACATGAGGGGGACTCCTCCTCAGGGCTAAAGGGAGCTTTATTTCTTTCCAGCTGGTGCCGGATTAGCAGGGGGAACATTGTTCGCACAAGTAAACATCACGATAAATCTTCCCGTGCATTGCTCAGTTGTGCAACCTTGGCATGATCCGACAATAGAGGTTTTCCAGTCGGTATGCTGCTGATCAAAATGACAGGATGTCCCCCCTCCTTTGGAGATATCAGCCCATGGTTCGGAATATCCAGGAAACTGGGCAACCGTACAACCACTGGGAATTGGCACCCGGCATTCAGCTTTTGAATCGCCTTCCGCCATACCAATGGTACAGTTCGCTTCAGTTTGCGACAGCGTATTGGCTGCTTCGACCTTGTTCATAACCCCAAAGATGCTGTTTCCAGTAAAGAGTAGAGCAATAAATGCCCACCCGAATAAATGCCCGGATTTTTGTTGCCAAGAACATGCTTTGATCATCCTTGAATATGAAGTCATAGTTACTTAATTTCGAGCATAACAATGAAACAATCGGTACGAATACGCCAGGAAGTTTCGGAAAGCGGATTTCCCTTATACCACATCACCCAAACAATCTGTCAAAATTTTGAACTTATTTGAACTTATTTGGTGGAAGAGCGGGCTTCCGTAAAATTCGATGTCTGAAGCAAGAGCATAACTTGGGATTGAGAAGGAAAAAACCCCCTGGAAGATCACAATCCTCCAGGGGGTTTTCATAATACTCGTGAGTCGGATAATTAGAATCCGCCCATGCCGCCCATGCCGCCCATGCCATGATCATGGCCGCCAGGCATCCCAGCACCTTCTGCCTTCGCTTCCGGGATCTCTGTCACCATAACTTCGGTGGTGAGCATGAGGCCTGCAACACTGGCAGCGTTTTGCAGTGCGCAACGTGCGACTTTCGTCGGATCAATCACACCGGCCTCGACCATATCCACGAATTCTCCAGTGCCTGCATTGTAGCCTCGGTTTGTGGTTTCACCTCGAACCTTTTCCACGATAATGGAGCCTTCAGCCCCGGCGTTAATGGAGATTTGTCGAATAGGTTCTTCCAAGGAACGCTTGACGATATTCACGCCGACTTGTTGATCGTGGTCCAATTTCATTTTATCCAAAGCCGGAACACATCGAAGGAGAGCTACGCCTCCGCCAGGAACAATACCTTCTTCTACTGCGGCTTTCGTCGCATGAAGGGCATCTTCCACGCGAGCTTTCTTTTCCTTCATTTCGGTTTCAGTTGCGGCGCCTACATTAATTACGGCAACGCCGCCAACCATTTTCGCCAATCGCTCTTGCAATTTTTCTCGGTCGTAATCCGAGGTGGTTTCCTCAACCTGTGTTTTAATTTGCTTGACACGACCTTCGATCCGCTTGGGATCCCCGGCCCCTTCCACGATCGTGGTATTATCCTTGTCAATGTTCACCCGTTTGGCCCGACCAAGGTCTGTCAGCTTCACACTTTCGAGCTTCAGCCCTACTTCTTCGGAAATCACTTGCCCGCCAGTCAAGGTGGCAATATCCTCCAACATCGCTTTTCGTCTATCGCCAAAGCCAGGAGCCTTGACGGCTGCCACATTCAACGTGCCACGAAGTTTATTGACCACCAGGGTCGCCAGGGCTTCGCCTTCTACATCTTCGGAAATAATGACCAACGGTTTGCCCATTTTCGCAACTTGCTCCAGAATAGGGAGTAAGTCCTTCATGGCGCTAATTTTCTTTTCCACAATCAGTAAGAACGCATCTTCCAAGGAAGCTTCCATGCGATCAGCATTGGTCACGAAATAGGGAGAGATGTACCCGCGGTCAAACTGCATTCCTTCGACCACATCTAACGAGGTTGACATCGATTTGGCTTCTTCTACGGTGATGACGCCATCTTTTCCCACTTTGTCCATCGCCTCGGCGATCAGGTCACCAATGGTGTGATCGTTATTGGCGGAGATTGAACCGATTTGAGAAATTTCTTTTTTGGATTGGCAGGGTTTGCTGATTTTTTTCAGTTCTTCAATCGCGACTTCAACGGCTTTATCAATTCCCCGTTTGATTTCCATCGGATTGGCGCCTGCGGTGATATTTTTGACGCCCTCACGGTAAATGGCTTGTGCCAATACTGTCGCGGTCGTGGTCCCGTCACCAGCAGTATCACTAGTCTTACTTGCCACTTCCCGAACCAGTTGCGCGCCCATGTTTTCATATGGATTCTTTAACTCGATCTCCTTGGCAACCGTCACACCGTCTTTGGTGATAGTTGGGGCACCAAACTTTTTATCGAGAATCGCATTCCGGCCTTTGGGGCCCAATGTTGCTTTCACCGCATCGGCCAATTGATTCACTCCGCTTAATATAGACGCACGTGCCTTTTCACTGTATTGCAACTGCTTAGCCATACATGTCCTCCTTAGAAATCATTTTTGTGATAGTGGAATACTAAATCAAGATAGTTTAGTTGGAATGGGTCAACGGTGTTAATTTTCAAAGACGCCAAGGATATCTTCTTCTTTTAAAATTAGACAGTCATCGTTTTCAACCTTGATTTTGGTTCCAGAATACTTGTCAAACAACACTTGATCGCCAACTTTTACATTTTCAACATCAGGGCCTGCGGCTTCGATTGTGCCTCTTTGTGGTTTTTCACGGGCGGAGTCCGGGACGTAAATTCCCCCTGCCGTCCGTTCTAATTCTTCCGTATAGGTCACAAACACCCGATCCCCAAGAGGACGGAAACCCTTCGCGCTACTTCCCTCTTTTGTTTCCTTCTTCTCCTTCTCTTTTGTCGCTGCCATGTCTGCCTCCTTCTTTGGTTGTTGGCCAATTAACTAAATTGTTGAGAAACTCAATTAACACGATATGACGCCCATCTGCTTTGAAAATTTACAAATGTGTCACGTCGGAGGGAGAGATAAGTCGAAATGGATTGAAGTCAAGAGGGAAGGACAAGATTTTCATCGAGGAAGAGAGAAGGACCGCATTTGCTGAGAAAAGGAAACATTCATAATTCATGACTTTGACGATCTAGGAAATTTTATACGTAAATGAACTTACATTATTATTTCCTGAGGTGTTCAAAGTCCTGAATATCTTTTTTCATAAGCTCTCGCAATTTTTTTATTATTTTGGCCTCCAGTTGCCGAGTCCGCTCTTTGGTAATCATATACTTTCTTCCTAAATCCTCCAGTGTAACCGGAGTTTCCGATAGCAGGCGATTTCGAAGGATATCCTCTTCTCGCTCGGTTAGAATTTTTGCGAATTCTGCTAACTTTTTTCGAAAGAGTACTCGCAGCTGGGAGTCAGCTAATTGATCGTCAATGGGAGCTTGATTGGAGGGAAGAAGATCATGAAACGTGCCATCCCCATCCGCGGTCATTGGCTGGTCCAGGGAAAGCTCCCAACTTCCCAGACGTTGATCCATTTCCACAACATCTCGCTCACGAACATTAAGGCGGTCTGCAAGGAGTTTGGGATCGGGGACATAACCCTGCCGCTCTAATTTGGCCTTTTCACGACGAAGATTATAGAAAAGGCGTCGTTGTTCTTGGGTCGTGCCAATTTTGACGAGGCGAAAATTGTTGAGGAGATATCGCAGGACAAATGCTCGTACCCACCAGGCCGCATAGGCATAAAAGCGAACGTTTTTTGTGGGATCAAATTTCTTCATGGCCTGCAATAGCCCGACATTGCCTTCCTGAATGAGGTCCATTTGATCAATGCCGGCAAGACCATATTCTGAAGCAATGGACACACACACCCGCAAGTTCGCCAAAATCAATTTCACCGCAGCTTCTCGTGTTCCTAAGGTCTGATATTCATGAAAGAGTTGAAGTTCTTCTTCCTTTGAAAGGAATGGATATCGCCGGACTTCGGCTAAATACCGACTGAGAGTTGTCGTCGGGCTAAGAGCGGTTGAGACCGAATCCCATGTCGATTTACTCTCGGATGCCTTTTCATTTTCATGTCCCCCCCCTTTTTCCTGGGCCTGATCCAGGAGAATTTCTTCATGTACCTCCTCGTTCGCTCCGGGAATTGGAGCAGATTCGGCGACAATGTCGATCACTTCAGGAACCGGCTTTTTCGATGGTTTTTGAGACATGGTTTAGCTCAATAATCAACAAGCGCTTCTTAGGCCACATTCAAATGG
>DOFS01000086.1 GCA_003523945.1 Nitrospiraceae bacterium
AATACATATGACGTTTCATTGTGTATAAGAAAAAATTCTAAAATTCGTTAAAAATGGACTGAGTTCCCTGACGAAACGCGGACTATTGAAGTTTGGCTAACCTGCGGGCAAGTTTAAACCTCGACTTAAAACTCAACCGGGACGCCTTCCCTGTTTTCGATCTTTCCTCTCGATTTTTGCTCTCTCCCATCGTTGCAAATACCACATATAAGCCCGGGATAAGAATCACGCCGAAAATGGTCCCGAAAAACATACCTCCCGCCGCCGCAGAGCCAATGGTATTGTTTCCGATCTCGCCGGCTCCCGAGGCAAACATCAATGGAAGGAGCCCGGCAATAAATGCGAATGATGTCATCAAAATTGGACGCAAACGCAGTGCGGCCCCCTCAATCGCTGCTTCAAAGGCGGTTTTTCCCCGTTTCTGCTGCAATATGGCAAATTCGATGATCAGAATGGCATTTTTACCGAGAATGCCAATCAACATGATCATCGCGATTTGAGCGTAGATATTATTTTCCAAACCCATAATTAACAGGAAAAATAAGGCACCAAAGATCCCAACGGGTAGGGAAAGAATGACCGGCATGGGCAGTAAAAAACTCTCATATTGTGCGGCGAGGAGTAGATACACAAATAATAAGCAAATCAGAAAAATGTAAATGGCCTGATTGCCCATTTGGGCCTCATCTCGTGATGACCCTGCCCAATCGTATCCAAAACCTTTCGGCAATTTACTGGCAGCCACCTCCTTGATGGCGGTAATAGCCTGCCCGCTGCTGTACCCTTTGGCAGGCTGACCATTGATCATGGCTGAGGGGTACATATTGTAACGGGTCACCTGCTCAGGACCATAAATTTTTTCAACGCGAAGAAAAGAAGAAAAGTGGACCATTTCCCCTGTGTCATTTTTGATATATAACTTCATCAGATCATCAGGTTCTGCACGAAACTCTGGAAGCGCCTGGACCATGACTTTATACATCTGGCCGAAGCGGATGAAGTTGGTCGCATACACACTGCCAATCAGTGCTTGAAGGGTATTCATCGCATTTTCAGCCGTGACTCCCTTTTGAGCCGCCTTCTCGCCATCGATATGAAGCATAAACTGAGGAAAACGTGCATTGAAGGTGGTAAAAGCATTAGCGATTTCCGGCCGTTTGTTAAGGTCATCGACAAAGGAATCAGCCGTTTTTTGCAATTCCTCAAGGGTGCCCGAACCGGTTTTGTCTAACAACCGCATTTCAAAACCGCTGGAATTCCCATAACCCGGCACAGGGGGGGGGGTAAAAAATTCAATGCTGGCATCTTTAATATGTTTGGTTTTTTCTTCAAGAAGGCTGATAATTTCATTATCGGAAGCCATTCGTTCATTCCATTTTTTCAAACTGATCAGATTCATTCCGTAGACGGCACCCGTACCTTCCGACAGGATGCTGAACCCGGCAAGACTTGAGACTGAAGTAACATCCTCCAATTCTGAGGCAATTTGCTGCACTTCATCGACAACTTTTTCCGTGCGTTCAAGAGTCGCGCCTGTTGGAGCGGTGACATTGGCATAAATCGTGCCTTGATCTTCATTAGGAATAAAGCCCGAGGGAACAAACGCCCCGATCAAACCGGTGCCCACGGAAAAACCAAGCAGAACCCCAAAAGTGATAATCCTTCTGTTCCCTATCGCGCTAATGAGTTTTTTGTAGTTATCAGAAAGATTGTCATACCACCGATTGAATCCATCAAATAATTTCTGAAGTCGCGATGGTTGAGGGTGCTCGCTGTTGTGGGTATTTTTAAGAAACACGGCACAAAGCGCGGGGGTCAGTGTGAGCGCGGTTATCCCTGAAAGAACAATAGAGCAGGCCATAGTCAGAGAAAACTGCCTGTAAAAAATTCCCGTCGGTCCATCCATAAACGCAACGGGCAAAAACACAGCCGACATGACAAGGGTAATGGCCATAATGGCCCCACTAATTTCATGCATGGCTTCCTCGGTAGCTTGCTGGGCTCCAATTCCTAAACCCTCCATCTTGGCATGAACCGCTTCAATCACCACAATCGCGTTATCGACCACAATACCTATGGCAAGAACCAACGCAAAAAGAGTAATGAGATTCAGAGAAAAACCCATCATGTGCATGAAGAAAAATGTGCCGACCAGAGATACCGGTACGGCCAAAATAGGGATGATGGTGAGCCGAACATTCTGCAAAAAGACAAACACCACCAGGGATACCAGAAGAAAGGCTTCAACCAGGGTTGTCAGGACTTGATGAATGGAGGCATCCAAAAACTGAGAAACATCATAACTGAGGCTGTAATCCATCCCTGGAGGGAATGACGTCGATTTAATTTCCTCCATTTTCTCCTTGATCGTATTGATCACCTCCTTGGCATTACTTCCGGGGCGCTGTTTTAACACAATAGCAGCGGAGGCTTGTCCGTTTTCCTTGGAGAGAACATCATAATCCTGTGAATCGAATTCAATGTCTGCGACGTCTTTTAGCCGCAGAATTTCCCCATCATCCGTACTACTTAACACCAAATCTTCATAAGCTTCTTTTGTATTGTGTTTGCCGGTATATTTCAACACATACTGAAGGGCCTGGGCGTTCTTATTCCTACCTGAGCTTTCGCCAATTTTACCCGGGGCAGCTTCTACATTCTGGGCCTGTAATTTTTCGATAACCTCGAGAGCTGAAATGTTGTACATGACTAATTTATTGGGCCTTAGCCACACACGCATGGCATATTCCCTTGATCCCAAAATTTCAGCAAAACCGACGCCATCAATTCTTTTCAGCTCCTTCAGGACATTGATATCAGTGAAATTGTAGAGAAATTTTTCGTCTATCGTGGGATCCAGACTGAGTATGTTGATATACAACAACATACTGTTTTGTACCTTTTCGACGATCACTCCGGACTTAATCGCCTCTGGGGGTAACTCTTCCAAGGCGGAAGCCACTCTGTTCTGAACGTTGACAGCGGCTATCTCCGGGTCGGTCCCGGCCTTAAAAATAATCTGGATAAGGCTGGTGCCATCATTCCCAGAAACCGACGCCATGTAGGCCATGCCAGCGACACCATTAATGGCTCGCTCAAGTGGAGTCACCACAGCCTTGACCACCGCCTCGGCATTCGCACCAATAAATTTTGACGTCACATTGACCTCGGGAGGAGTAATATCGGGAAACTGAGTAACAGGGAGTTGGGTAAAGGACAATAAGCCCAGCAATGTGATGAAAAGAGATATAACGATGGAGAGAACCGGACGATGAATAAATATTGCAGTCATAGGTATCTAATGTTTCTCAATCTTGACTGCTTCACAGCATGGCGGTGGCAATATCAACATGAACAGGGTGCACCTTGTCTCCATTCATCACATTCTCCACACCCTCGAACAGGATCTGTTCGTCTTCAGACAAACCCGATTCCACCACGTACAAATTTGGTAGTCGCATTTTAGAAACAATATTCCTTTGTTCCAGCACATTGTCTTGATTCACCACGTACACATACAATTGATCTTGGATTTCAAATGTTGATTTTTGAGGAATGAGCAACGCATTTTCCAGTATTTTATGAACAATGACCTTCCCATTTGCCCCCTGTTTTAATAGTCCATCGGGGTTGGGGAATCTGGCCCTGAACGCAATATTCCCTGTTGAGCTGTCGAATTCACTTTCAATCATTTCTATCGTTCCTTCATACCCATAAAGGACTTGATTGGCGAGCTCAAAGCTCACAACCTTGGTCCCTCGTTCTCCAGAAGCAATGTAATTAAGATAATCGACTTCTGAAAGGTTGAAATAGGCGAATACCTCACGATTATCAGACAGTGAGGTTAAGATGTCTCCTTCGGCTATCAAACTTCCTACTTTATTTGGAATACGGTTAATGAAACCGTCAAAGGGAGCTCGTATTTTTGAAAACGAAAGGTTTAATGCTTCCTGCTCTTTGTTGGCCATCGCTTCTTCCACGTCGGCTTTCAATGCATCTACCTTGGCTTGAATAACATACAGCTCCGATTTAGACACAATATTTTTTTCTACCAACACGGTCACGTTTGCTAGTTCAACTTTGGCAACCTTCAGGTCTGCCAAGGCACTTCGATACGCCGCGTTCGCTTTTTGCAATTCCTTTTCAAATACGTTATTGGTCAAGGCAAACAATAACTGCCCTTTCTTGACCGGTTGCCCTTCATCAACATAGATTTTTTCAATATAACCTCTAATCTTACTTCGTATCTCTACATAATTCACCGATTGAATTTGGGCGACATATTTGCTGCTATATTCCGCGTCTTCTACGACCGGATAAATCACCTGATGAGTATCGACAGTTTCAGCCTCTTTTTTATACGTGCAGGATACCGTGAGCAAACAGACTGAAATAAACAGAAATGGGCTAATTTTCATTTGAGTGTTTCTTCTATGTGAAATCGTGAACAATGGAACGAATTGAGCTCTCTTGATTCGATCAAATACCGATGGGGTTCCCAACCAGAGAAACTCTTCAGTGCAAAGAAATTGAGCCTACACACGAAATAACGCCTACTCATAGGGAGAAACAGAGCCCAATCCAGTTGAGTGAAACAAGTGGAGGAGTCCGACACCCCATAACTAAAAAACCTATGCGTAAATATATTTTGGGTACAGCCTTACAGATATGGAAAGCACAGAAAGAAAAAATACACTTCCTCAAATCAAAACAAATCCGATTTGAGTGCAGGTAGGGATACACAATCGACAATCAGCATCCCCAAGAACACCATAGATCAAACCTAGGATTTTTTCCGCACCGACACTGGCTTTCCTCAACGTGAGTCCAAATGTTCTCTGCAATGACAGACAACGGGTTTTCATGGAAATGAAATAAAGCCCGATTGAGGACATAACGCAGGCGCCATAAATTTCATCAAGATTGCCAGCTACCTATTTTCTCTGAGAATTTGGTCCTCCCTCCCTTAATCACAAAATAAACCTATCCCAATTCATTTCATAAAAACAAAGCTCTCAGTTATCGTTGTTGCAGCCTCGACTTCCTGACATCGTGCGGATGGGACATTCCCACAAATTGGTTTCATTCGTGCGAAGTCAAAACTACCATGGCTATAAACTCCATGGACATTTAATGTTATGGCTTTCAAGACCAAACTGGACAGAACCATACCTAGGGATTTCATCCTTTCCTAAAAAAGAGAGCAAATTATGAGCCACAGCCCTCACCTTCGAGACGGGCTAAAAACTTCCAATAAATTGGTGGTAATTATAGGGCGCCATTTGAAAAATGATCCTTACATGTCAGGATGCCACGATCTATCACGCTATCCTCCACTAAACCACGAAAAACCGATATTTGAGACATATTGTTTTATTACCTGGAGTTCCTATCCTGAAGGATCAGCTAGCCTAGAACTGATTTCGTTAAAAAATTTTGATAACGCCCTTGACATTCGCCTGCTTGCCTTCCCTTACTTAGTTTAAGTTATCACTGTCGAATAATGCAGTAAAGGCGTCAACACTTAATAAACGGCAGACTAAATGGTGCCTCCGGCATACTCGGTCCGAGCTTTAGATATCTGGTTTATTAGGGAGAGATTCCATGGAAGGGCGAGAGGACCATTCATCGCAATAATCGCGGCTTTCCTGCACATAGCTGCGAAAGGGATCGGCCATGACAAAAGCCGGACTCCCCTGAAGTTGCAAAACCGACCAATTGATGACATAAGGTGGCCGGCGCGGATCATGATGGCCTGTCGCCTTCTCTAAGAAATTCTGCCCACCCTTCCTTAACGATATGGCGAATGATTTCTGATCGCCCGAACGCACGAGTATTTCGTGGTGGATGACCTTTCGCCAACTCGACCAGGTCATTCGTCGTAAAGCGCGGCGCATCGCCTTCTTCTGCCATGCCATGGTACAGCCCTGCCTGTGGATCGACATTGTGATATTCCAAATCCAAACTTTTCAACCAGGGATCGTCCCATTCCAATTTCTCTGCTTCCCGAAAGGTTTCCAGCAACGAGAGCTTGGAGGCCCAATCAACCCGGCCCACCACCTCCTGATACCCTTTGTGTAAATCCTTCACGACCGATTCCCAATGGGCCAGAACCCAATCTGTTTCCTCATCCTGCCCGGCATAGTGTTTATCAGCGGCTTCCCAAAATTGCTCCTGGATATCCAAGGCAGAAAGGTGCTGGCCGGTTGAGAGAGTGACCATCCATTTTTGCTGAGGGTCGCGGGAGATGGCTCGCAAGGTCTGGACAGGATCATCGAAATCCAACCCTTGTGGGGCATGCCCTTCTTCGATTAATTGCAGGACCAATCCGGTTGTACCCATTTTCAATAGGGTGGCCTCTTCTGCCATGTTCGAATCGCCCATGAGCAAATGCAACCGCCGGAACCGTTCGGGGTCGGCCAAGGGCTCATCCCGCGTATTTACAATGGCCCGGTTGT
>DOFS01000292.1:0-905 GCA_003523945.1 Nitrospiraceae bacterium
AACTGCTGGGCCTCGCCATGGGGTTGGATACTAAGAGCCTCGGGTTACAACGAAACCTCATTTCCCCTGAATCTGTTCTCGCAAAATTGAGTATCTAACCCTAGTTTTCTTTCGATTGACAGAGACTAATATTCCTTCTACCCTCCATGTTCCATAGACTGGGAAAACACCAGAAATATACAAGGAGCAAGAGAACATGAGTACAAAGACCAAGGACATTTTAAATCAAGCTCTCGGGCTTCCTCCGGTTGAAAAAGCCCACCTTGTTGACTGTCTTCTTGCAAGTCTTGATAAGCCCGATCAAGCTATTGATAACCTTTGGCGAGAAGAAGTCGAAAAAAGAGTTGAAGCTTACCAATCAGGGAAGATCCTCTCTGTATCCCTTCAGCAAGCTTTATCCAAATACCAGAGATAATGGAAATTCGACTATTAGAAATCGCCGAAACAGAGACTGATGAGGCCGTCACATTTTACAATTCAGAACAACCCGAATTAGGTGCGGATTTTATTGTTATATTTATTCACTCCCTTGAGCGAATCAAAACCTACCCCAAAGCCTGGAACCCTTTCAACCAAAATACCCGCCAATGTCAATTACGACGATTCCCCTATGGAATTGTCTATCAAATACTCGAAGGCGAAATCTTAGTTGTCGCCATTTCCCACCTGCATCGAGAGCCTGGATACTGGAAAGATCGAATAACGCCTTAGGTCTTGAAAGCACGGAATTCTCTAAGCAGGATTACCTCTCCTCATTGCCAAGACTTAAGCCGATCGCATAAATGCCGGTTTTCGGCCCGGCAGCCGAACTACTTTTGATTCGGCAAAAGTAGTCAAAACCAGTGACGCCCAGTCCGGCCACATTGGAAAGGACGAACGCAGGGAGGAGAGCGGTCCAACTCGCT
>DOFS01000292.1:1129-2742 GCA_003523945.1 Nitrospiraceae bacterium
ATTTAATCAAGCTGATGGACAAATGAGATGACAAAAAATGCTAAAAATGTAACATATGGCCCATTCTGTTACATGGGTGAAAAGTTCTAAACGAATTTCTCGATGGCTTGACCCAGGCTCCAGAACCTCCGAGCAATATTCGTTTTCTTGCCTATCGCAGGGAAAACAAAAATTGAAACTGAAAAAAAAGGTGTCCTTTTAAGCTTACAAGGCGTCCGCTCTCGGTCAGAAGCGGACATTGAGGTTTGATAAATTCCTCTTGCCATCTAACGTTTCGCTTCAGCCGCGCGGTCACGCGTCGGCTGGAAGCTGTTGTTAGAGCGCAATTGGTACTCACTGAACAATCAAAACTCTCTAGCAAAAATTTCTACGGTGTGGCGCGTACCTTCGAACAGCCCCCTCAACGTTCTCATTACAGGAGCCAGATTCACACGCCCGCATTGTTCAAACGCTAACCCGGGTTCCAGTTTCGCTTCAGCAGTAAGTTCAGGAGCTGGCTCCGCCAGATGAATGGTGAAAACCACAACCCCTTTCTTACTCAATTTCCGTGGCGCCGGATCGCCAAGACCCGCGATTATCGGTGTTTTCCCCTGTCGTTCGGGCTATGCAGCTATCTCGTGGTTTACACCTATGTTCGTGTTGCCAAGTTGCACCACTGTAGTGACAACAACAAGCAAGCGATGCTTATCAACATTGTCGTATTTGACTACGGACAGCACCGTATCATCTGGCGTTGGTGTCGTAAAAGGTTGAACACTTTTAATGAGTTCTTTCGCAGTCTTCCCCACACCCTCAATCCACCCCCTTTTACATGCGTCTTTGAACGCTTCGGGCGTTGTGCAGATTGGGAATTGATGTTGCTTGGTAGGAGTTTGACCGGCCTGGACAACCAAGGCATGAATTAGGTGATCGAGACTTGATCGCATGTGATGAATAATTTTTCCCGCTAAGACTGCAAATCGCAACGGAGGCTCTTGATCACCATGTGCGATAAACGCATATTCGAATCCGTTGCCTTGATGCTCTTTAGTAATGGTGTAAAGCGGAGGTTCTTGATTAAGGAATGCCGCGATTTCGCGGCTAAGATGATCCAAAGTTTCCTCAGCTCTTTGAAACTTTGCTCTGCATCCATCAAGCGGGTGTGGCATCCGGCTGGTTTCCTCTTGCGCTCTAACTAGTGAGTATATTTATCAGTATAGCTTTTCTCGGATGCAGTATATCCAACCAATGCCAGATCATCTTGGCCCCAATTTCTTTATATTTCTCATGACTTAGAAACATCTCAACTCCTTTATAGGGCAGAAATGCTGCAAGCTTGGTCAGTAAGTCCTACTTTATAAGCCCAAGTCGCGAAGAGCTTGAGGAAGAGGTGAAAGGTTTCCATATAACAGAATCCGCAATTCTATTATATTTCCGTCGAGGAACGGCTCGGCCAGCCAGAACAATGTCTCCTTTGGGTCGTGAGCGGGCTTTCACACATTCACGCTATCATTCCCCGGAATCTTCATACCATCCCTAGCTCAAGTTATGGAAGCGTCTGCCAAGAGCAGCTGCTCAACAGTCAGTGGGTCTGCGAGAGAAAAGTCTTTTCCAGTGAATGGCTTACAGAAATT
>DOFS01000231.1:0-1286 GCA_003523945.1 Nitrospiraceae bacterium
GATTGGCATTCCAGTGTTCATGGCGCCTACGCGTTATTAACGGCTTCACGACTGACCGGACAACATCGCTGGGCTGAAATAGTCGATGCTGCGCTCACGCCTGATTGTCTGGAGGCGGAACTGGCCTCACTCAGGAACGGAGAACTCAATCATGAAATACCCTATGGTTGTTCTTGGTTTTTGAAACTGGCCATAGAACGGGAGCAGGGGTGGGGGAATAGAGATTTGTTACCGTTGGCGGCAGAAATTTCCACACAGTTGGAACAATGGATTTTTTCTCTTCCCGCTGGAGAGGTTATTTGTCATTTGAAACAGAGGAACTATGGTAATTTGTCATGGGCCTTGCTGAATTTGTGGAATTGGAGTCAATGGAAGGCTGACCAAGTTTTAATCGAAAAACTTCTTAGGTTTACACGAATGTGGGTTGTCCTTCTTGATGATACCTTGCCTCCTTCATATGACAAGGTGACGAATGAGTTTTTTGCGGCGTCTTTGCAACGGACCAGAACCATTTTTACGATTCTTCCCCAAGAAGAATCTTGGCGATGGTTTGAGTCATTTTGTCCAGACGGCCTTTCCATGGAACCGGTCCTCACAGCTCCCACGCCACATTCCGCAGGACTCAACTTTAGCCGAGCTTGGGCATTCTGGACGCTCTTCCAATCCACTCAGGACGTGGTATTTCGTGAATTGTATGTCAATCATATTGTCACGCATATAGACATGCCGCAGTACTGGCGGGATGACTATCGAAAGCACGGGCATTGGGTGCCCCAATTCGGCATCCACGCCATTGCGTTAAGTATGGAGGGGTAAAGGCGCAAGCCCATTAATCTGAGTGCATCCCTTCTGGGCTATTTTCCGCCTCTTCTCTGTCAGCCTTGATCCCTTGCCTCTATCTTTTTCTTTGTATTGCCGGGGTTTCGCCCCCGCACGACGAGGTACTTTCCTTACGGGGAAAGTACCCAAAGCCATATTGGCCGTGGCCTGTCCAAATGAGTTGCCTTCGCGGTACGCCGACACCGGCGGTGTGCAAACTCGCGGAGCTCAGCCTGAGTCCGCTCGAAGGGCTCAAACAGTGCCCGCCTTTGCTCCGGTGACGGTTGCACGGCTGGCCAGGCCATAAGGCCAACGAAGACTGCGAAAGCAATGAATCCTTGTTTATCGTGGAAAACTAACTCGAAGTGCCTGTCCTGAGTCTTTGGGAATGACTCGGACAAGGTCGGTCTTTAGATTCAAGCGTCCGACCCTTGGGTCAATCAGTAGGCGTGGGAAAGTGGAAAGAG
>DOFS01000231.1:1472-3038 GCA_003523945.1 Nitrospiraceae bacterium
ATCTAACCGATCGCTGTAGACGGTTACATTTTTAGACTATTTCTGTTGCCCTGGTTCTATTTTCGCTTTGGCAAAAAGCAAAAATTGGATGCGTGCGACAGTCCGCTCCCGACCCAAAGCGGTCATACTGTTGATGTAATTGTGAGCCTTTTGAATTTTAATCAGCGGACCACAGGTTCGATCCTTGCACGGCCCATCAATTCAATCAACCACTAACTCGTCCACGCCAAAACCCCATTCGTGGAAAAACCTGTTATAAACTTGTTTCTGGAAATTGGGCGGCGGCGTTATCCTGTATTACAAGAGTGGGTGTAGAGATTTTTGACCATATGGCGAGAATTTCTGGCCCTATGGCATCGAGGCCAACCGAACCACGTTAGAAGCCTTATTCCAGTATTCCTTTGAGCAGGGCATGGCCACACGCCAGCTGACGGTTGAAGAACTTTTCCATGGATCAACTCTTAAGCTAATTGAGAAATGATCATCATGTGTGTTTTGATGATTCCCTTTGTAGCTATTTATTCTAGGGTGCAGGTGATCTTGTAAATGAATAAGGAACATATACATAGCGAAACTTTCATCTTGATATGGGAAAAATCGGTTAATATTCTCTGATAACCGCAATATTCTATATAGTGAGGTGTACATGAACAAGAATCTGATTCCCCTTTTGTCTGCCATCATACTCACGCTATTATGTGGAGCCCACACCTATGCCGAACAAAATGCCGAAGAGTTGGCCAAGAAAACGCAAAACCCGGTCGCCGATCTCATTAGTGTCCCCTTTCAAAATAATTTGAATTTTGGGCTGGGTCCGCACAATCGGGTACAGAACATCTTAAACATCCAACCAGTTGTGCCGTTTAACCTGACGGAGAACCTCAACCTCATCACCCGCACCATCGCTCCTATCATCCGCCAGCCTGACCTCACTCAAGATAGCGGGGATACCAATGGCCTGGGCGACATCAATATCTCCTTGTTTTTTTCTCCGGCTAAGTCTGGCCAGGTGATCTGGGGGCTTGGCCCCATCCTGCAATTTCCGACCGCCACCGATGAAGTCCTGGGGACCAGGAAATGGAGTGCCGGGCCCACAGGGGTGGCTCTCACCATGCAGGGCCCCTGGGTCGTTGGTGCGCTTGCGAACCAAATTTGGTCCTATGCAGGTAACGATGATCGCGATAAGGTGAGTGCGTTCCTGTTCCAATACTTCATTAACTACAATTTCAAAGGGGGCCTCTATCTAACCTCTGCTCCCATCATCACGGCCAATTGGAAAGCCACCAGTGGCAATAAATGGGTTATCCCCTTTGGAGGAGGCATAGGGAAAGTCTTTAGGATTGGCAAGATGCCTCTCAATGCTCAGACTCAGGCATTTTACAATGTGCAGCAGACGACGTTTGGGCCCGACTGGACCCTTCGTCTTCAAGTGCAATTCCTCTTTCCCAAATAACCCGTATGATCTCAAGCAACTCACCTGACCTTCTGCTCATTCCAACCTCGGCTTCGCAAAACAGATCTCAAAACAGGTTTTTATCAAATAAAATTTCTGTAAGCCATTCACTG
>DOFS01000621.1:0-6413 GCA_003523945.1 Nitrospiraceae bacterium
CTTGAGGAATTGAACTTTCCCAAGTTTTGGCCACTCCATGGGAGATTCTAATTTAAATTGTTGAGCTGCAGTCTTTTTCCCTGAAGTTAAAATGGAACTGTTAAGCCTAATCGCAGGATATATTTCAGCCCCCTTCACAGGGTTTGATGTAATCCACTCCCGACGCCCACAAAATCTACGTAAAAAAATATTTTGTTATTTTTTGTAGTGGATTATTCTACGAGACCCTGACTCTTTTAAAAATCCCTCAATAGCAATTTTGTGGCAGTCAATCTTTCAACGGGATTGGGCTCGTACTTCCTTTGAACTCTTTGTTGGACAGGACCGACTCAATTCCGTAGGGAAAGTCATGGGGTCTGTAGGAGAGGGAAAAATTTGGAAATAAGAGAAAAGACATTGTGTTATAAAAGAAAAACGGCCGGTAAGAAAAAATGATTCTCCTCCTTCCATAACACATTCTTTATGGGAAATATTCTTGTAATCGGAATAATAGCCATGAAAAATTACTGAGCGTCTCCCAGCCTGCATGTAATCTGCAAAAGTAGAAATTTTCTATTTTTTTTAATCATCAAAAATTGTATTACCAAAAACCTTCTTGCGTCGAAGAATATCATGTGCTATAACCATCCCTCTTGTTTGAACGGTAAATAATAGAAACTTGAAAATTGGCTTGCGTTTTTTAGGTAAAAATTCATTATCAACAAGCTTCTAATGAGGAGGTAGGCGATGCACAAAGTGCTTCTATCCGTCCTTTTAAGTGCAGTTTTAATTGCGGCCGGTAGCTCGGCAGCATTTGCGTTACAGTCCGGTGGTGTGGAAATTGGCGACCTTGAAACAGGGTCTGTTGTGGGTCAGCCATTTAAAAAGCTGGATGTGGATATTGAGTTAAATGCCATGGAAATTGGTGGCAAGAAAGTCTGGTATCCTCCGGTGTCCATCCTGAGTCTTGTCGCAAGTGCAACAGGTGGAAGAGCAGGAAGACCTGTTCTGCTCAAGGTAACCAACAATATGGACAAAGAGCACGGTTTTTCTCTTTCGGCTGATTCCGCAATGGCTGGTCCAACATCGATGGATATCAACCTTGTGTTGGCTCCAGGGGAAACTAAATATATTGGTATTCCAATCAGTGATCTGACGTATGTGACTTCCAATAACTTGTTAAATTACAAGTGTCAATTACACTCTGCTCATCTTGGTGGGCAATTATTGGTCATGACTAAGTAGGGCGGTTGCCTGGTAAAATTTTGGGCAAAAAAGCCCCATCCTTATAAAAAGGATGGGGCTTTTTTTAGTATCTGGACCAGATTGACAGCTACACTTCATCATCTTCATTACGACAGTCTACCTTAGCATCCAACGGAATTTTCTGCGCAGCGAGTAAATCTCCCTCTACGACCAATAATAAGAATCGACTCTCCGTCAATGTCTGCTCTTGTGAATTTCTGACGCTGGTATTGAGGTCGATGATGATTTCTTCTGGAGACTCTTTTGTGGCGTTATTAACTACCCAGAAGTAATGGCTGCCTTTGGGGTAGAGATTAGAGACAAATCGGTCGATGACAGTGGAAATCGAGGGATGTGCGGATATGCTGTTAGAGAAAACGAAAACAAGAAGAAGCCCTAGAAAGAGGGATGGGAGGTAGCGCATAAGTGGCCTCCATAATGAGAGGTAATAGGATTTATGGGGGAGATGTGGTCTGATGGTTGTTTGATCCAGCTTTCAGTTGTGGCTGAAATAATAACTGTCTACATGATATCTTACTCGTGAGGAAGTATTTGAGTAAATATTGAAACGCTTTGAAAAAGTTAGGTAAGGGAAAGTTTCAGCCTCGAGTCAAGGAAGGGCTCTAGAAAAATAAGGAATATAATCAACACGATGTTATCTTTTCTTCAAGGTAAAGAGGTGCCGAGTAAAAAGAGAATTTTTTTTCTTCTTGTAATGGCTTTGCTTTTGATTTCCGGTGCACTGCTGTTTAACGGACCGGAACAAACACAGGTCATCAATATAAATTTTCCCAGCGGTGGGATGTTGAAAGCTGAGGTAGCCGATACCCCGGAAAAACTCCTTTTCGGATTAGCCTTTAGAAATGTACTCCCTCCAGGTGAAGGGATGGTCTATATTTTTGAGGATTCCGGTCTCCATCGGGTTTGGACAAAGGAGTTTCAGTTTCCAGTTGATGTGATTTGGGTGGATGAGAGTAAAATTGTCGTGCATATCGTGGAGAAAGCCCTTCCATGCCATGAAGGTCAATGTCCCTGGTATGGTCCCCCACCTACGGATGCCCGTTATATTGTTGAAGCCAATGCTGGGTTTGTTGAGGAGGCCAAGGTTAAGGTCGGAGAACAGGTGAAATTTACATTGTTTGTCTCGTAAAGATGAGCCGGAGATGATTGAATCCAATCCGGGCACAGCATGGACTGCATGATACATGAACCACTAAGTCCCAAAGAGGGATATGTTTTTGTTGGGAAGCTGGAGGATATCGCAAAAGGAAAGGGGCGTGTTTTCAAAGTTGATGGCAAAAGTGTCGCAGTCTTTCGCATCGATGATCGGTGTTTTGCTATTAATGATATTTGCCCACACCAGGGAGCCTCATTGGGAAAGGGTAGGCTAAAAGGTTTTATTGTTTCTTGCCCCTGGCATCATCAACAATTTGACATTCGCACGGGATTCGGGCCAGATGGCGGAGGCTATTGTGTGGTCAATTATGATGTGGTGGTTGATAGGGGAAATGTCTTTGTCTGTCTGAAAAAACGTGATTGGCTGACAGGAGAATAATGGGTTTTACCGTTCTGTCGGAAAGTAAGGTAAGGTTGGGGCAAGGTGAGAATATGAATGCAGATCAAGTGGAGACAAAAGCCATTCAGGTTTTTCAATCGGCTTATTTTGTGGTGCATTTGTGGGAGGATCGAACCCGTGGAGAGCAATGGGTTCCAAGTTATGACCCAAAAGTTCTGGGGTTAGTGGGAGATGAGTTTCTTCGAACGGTCAGTAATAATGCAGTAGATTCCGGTCGGCGATCGTTTGAATTTCAGGCATTGGAACCAGGAACGCATCATTTGGAGTTTAGTAAAAGGATGGCTTGGAAATTTACGGCAGAAGATAGACGGAATTTTACCGTCATTGTCTCTCCCCCTCGTCCTGAAGAAAATTGAGACATGCTGGATATTGGTTATCTTAATGGACGATTTTCTCCATTGGAAGAAATTAAGATCTCCCCGGATGATCGTGGATTTTTGTTTGGGGACGGCGTCTATGAAGTAATTCGCACTTATCATGGGGTTCCTGCCTTTTGGTGTGAGCATTTCGCTAGGTTAGGTAGAAGTGCGAGAGAAATCCAGCTCATTTTTTCTCTAGAACAGACTGACTTCCACCGGCTCCTGATCACCGGTATTCAGCAGAGTGGATATCAGGAGGGAAAAATCTATATTCAGGTCACCAGAGGCGTCGCTCCCCGTGAACATTTTTTTCCCCAAAATGGGGACCCTACTGTCTTTATGTCATTTAGAAAAATGAGTGCCCTGCCAACGGAGGTATGCCAAAAGGGGGTGAGTGTTATTACCCTGCCTGATAATCGGTGGGGCCGCTGTGATATTAAAAGCCTCAATTTGCTTCCTAATGTGCTGGCCAAACAAAAAGCTCGGGAAGCCAAAGCCTTTGAGGGAATTTTTGTGAAAGACGGGTGGGTGACTGAAGGGGCTACAAGTAATATTTTTTCGGTGAAAGATGGGGTGATTCGCACTCCTGAACGCAATCATTTGGTTCTAGCGGGTGTGACGCAACAGCAGGTGGTGACGTTAGCTCAGGCAAAAGGCTGGGAGGTCCAATTTGGACCAATTTCTCTTTTGGAATTGCTTCAATCGGACGAAGTCTTTCTCGTGGGCACAACAATTGAGGTTTTGCCCGTTATTCAAGTGAATGGTAGCCCAATTCTTGAGGGAAAACCTGGACCCATTTCCACTGCTTTGCAACAAAAATTTTCATCATATGTTTCAGGCCTTACCCTGTCGGAGACTCTTTAAGTCTAAATTTTAAAAAATCCACGGTGAACAATAGGCCGTCATCCGGCGACATTTGGCCAATTTCCAATTATTCACTTCGTATTTTTTGAAATTGTTGTGGTAAATGCAATGAAATCAAAACGATACCTATCGGACTTGACAGTCCGAATTGATTGGATTACCTTTTGCCCTTCTCACCATTAGGAAGGGATTATTTTGACTGTTTTGATCGTAAAATACGTCGAGCGTTTGTCAGTCTAATTTACAGTAAGGAGGCCGGTCCATGTTTCAAGTGAGATCTAGGAAAGCTATCATTACACTTTCCATTGGCTTAATAGTAGGAGGGTCCAATCTCTTCTTTGGGGGGACGATCTTGGCTGAAGAGCCTCAGGACAAAGTCATCCACAACACGGGGATGGTTCATCAAGAATCGCCTGGCTGGGCCGAGCGGTTAAAAGGGCAGACCATCATGGAGGACACCAAGGAAGGCCGTCCTGAACGAGCTGCAATGGTCGAGCGTCAGCATGACCGGGTCATGCTGAGAATGCAAAGGGAATCGGGCGATTCATCCCACGCCGAACATTCTTCTGGTTTTTACAATACGATGAGCAATATGCATCAATATGGTGCAGGAGGACAGGATTTGCTCTTGGCCTCAGATCGTAATGTGGAGCCTGTCTCAGCGAGTGGCGGAAATTGTCCTGCAAGTGCGCCGGTCAGGGAATATGATATTTCGGCCATCAATGTTGAGGTTACGCTTAACCAATGGCTGGATTATTACCCTGGGTACATGTATGCCCTCACGGAAGATATAGACAAGATCCGGGAAGAGGAAGCGAAAAACGCTGAGGCCAGAGAGGTGGATGGTCATGGCGACCCCGGTGCGGTCACTAACGGGCTTCAGGACCAGTGGATTCAACCACTTGTGATAAGGGGAAACCAAGGGGATTGCGTGAAATTCACCCTCCGCAATCAACTAGAGTTTGGTGAAGAAGTCAGTTTGCACATTCATGGCTCGAACATGATTATCAGCAAGACAGGCCAGCCAGCTACCACAACCAATCGCGACACTGTCGCCGAGGAAGGTGAAGTGGTAGAAATGGAGTGGTATATCCATCCTGATACCCAGGAGGGTGGCAGACAGTTTCATACTTTTGCCAACGATCGGGAATTGACAGTCATGGGGCTCATGGGAACATTTGTGGTTGAACCTATAGGTTCAGAATATTTGAATCCGTTGGGAAACGGAGATGCCACGCCCATGAAAAGTGGTTGGCAGGCCATTATCAAAAATGGAACCGGCCCTGATTTCCGTGAATTCGTGTTAATTTACCATGAAGTGGGTGATGAAGCGTTTCGTCCGGTGAACAAACATGGTGATTTTCTGCCTCAACGGGATCCTCTCACTGATGTGTACAGGCCTGGGGCTCGAGCTCTCAATTATCGGAGTGAGCCGTTTGGCATCAATAACATGCATGTGCAGCACGAATACTTTGGTTTTGAAGATGAATCGATGGGGTATAGCTCCTATACTTACGGTGACGCACCAACGACGATTCCTCGTTCATACTTAGGCGATCCGGCCAAATTCAGACTAGTCCATGGAGGGTCGGAAGTCTTCCATTCCCACCATCCACACGGCGGAACGATTCGATGGCCACGGAGTCCACGAGCAATTGACGAAATGCCTCTGTGGCATGCCGCAAAAAATGGTCCGGTCAAATATCCGGTTATCAGGACCAAAACGGACCGGGTTGATGTGGAGGTGATCGGGCCTTCAGAAGCTCTGGATTTGGAGACGGAATGTGGGTCAGGCTTATGCCAACAATTGGCAGGTGATTTCTTATTTCATTGCCATGTCGCCCATCATTATGTTGCAGGCATGTGGGGATACTGGCGGGTGTATAACACCATGCAGACAGACGAAAATCGGACGGATGTCATGCCAAATCTCAGAGAGTTGCCGGATAGAAAAGGCCGGATGAAAGTTGGCGTAACGTCTGATCAATTAATTGGGAAGACCGTCGATTGGTTTGGGAAAAAGTTCACTATCGTGGAAAAGGGAAAGACCAATTGGAAGGCCGATCCTGCCGTGGTGAATATTAAGGAGTGGGTGGAAATCCAGTTGCCTACTCAAGGAAAGCCTGGCCACAAGGATGACGAAAAGGGCCAAATTATTTCTTATGATGCAACAGTGTTGGATTGGGCATGGGATGGCAATAAAGCCATGTCTGAGAAGGAAAGTACAATTGAAAATCCCAAGTATGAGTCTCCGACTCCTGGGAAACGCCGTCCGATTTTGTTTGAGCCTAGAACAGGAAAAGTTTCATGGCCTCATCTTACTCCCCACTTCGGGAAACGGGTCATGTTCCCACCAAATCATAATCCTGCCCCTTGGTTGGAAATGATTC
>DOFS01000621.1:6568-6858 GCA_003523945.1 Nitrospiraceae bacterium
GCCAAGCCGGGAGAAAATGGCCGATGGAGTTTGTGCCCGGAGAATGCTGGACGAAAATATTACAATATTCATTTCATAAACACTCCTATTGAGATGGCCGGTCCACAGGGAAAGGAAGATCCTGTTATCGATCCCTATGGGCTGATTTATGTCCTTCATGAGGAAGAAGAAGAGGTCCGGAAAAATAACGACAAAAAATTGCCATTGGTCTTTCGTGCCAATATTTATGACTGTGTCGACTATACGCTAACAAGTGAATGGTTGGATGACGACTTTACAAATTTCCAATC
>DOFS01000621.1:7026-8567 GCA_003523945.1 Nitrospiraceae bacterium
ATTACCGGTTTTTCCTATGAACAGTCGGTGCGCCCGTTTACCATGCTGGAGAAAAAAACCAAAAAAGGTCTGCCCGTGCCTATGAATACGGTCATGAAGGCTAAGGCTAAGAAAGGGGATACCAGTATAAAGGTCAAGAATGCGGCGCAATACCATGTCAACACGGAATTGCTGGTCGGTGCCGACAATGTCAAAGGCAACGAGATCCGTCGCATCAAGTCAATTAAAGGAGATACCATTTCCTTTGTTCGGCCATTGCTGCATGATCATCCCGTAGGGGACATCGTGACGGTGGAATTTGTGCGGTCACGACTTTGGGCAGATGCTGACGTGGGAACGGTGTTTTGGCATGACCATGCATTCGGAGCCACCACCTGGCCACATGGCGGATTTGGGACGTTAGTCGTGGAACCGGTGGGATCTACTTACCATGATCCTAAAACCGGGAAACTAGTCAGGAGTGGCCCAATCGCGGATATCCATACCGTAGAACCAGTCGGCTATGGTGTGAACAATAGTTTCCGGGAAATGGTCGTCCAAGTTCACGATACCGTGCCTCATACGGTGAATATTGTCACAGCTGGGAACCCGCCTGGGCAGCCTATAGAGGTCGCGCTGGAAGCCGGGAAAACGGTGTCATTCATGATGCCTGAAAAAATTATGATGACCCCCATGCCGTTCCTCAACGGCGGGACGCATACTACGGGAAGCGGCCTAAATTTCAGGGCGGAACCCATTGCCCAACGTTTAGCGGTGAATCCCGATGCTTCCAAAATATTCAGTAGCATTGAACACGGTGATCCGGATACGCCGTTAGTGCGAGCGTACCTGGGAGATACCGTAGTTTTCCGTCTTCTCCATACCCTCATGAATGAAACGATGACCTGGACATTATCTGGACATACGTTTCTGAGCGAACGATATGCTGGGGATGCAAATAGAAAAAATTCCATGCATATTGGAATTGCCGAGAGATATGACTTAGTTGTTCCGACGGCCGGCGGTCCTCGTCTGCAGCCGGGAGATTATATTCACTTTAACGGCCGGTCTTCCAAGTTTTCCGAGGGAGGCTGGGGAATTCTCCGAGTGTTGGAGAAGGAGACTGCAGATCTGAAACCCCTTCCGGCAGGATATTCAGGTCGAAATGAGATTCCAAAGCCACTCCCTGTTTGTCCGGAAGAGGCCCCTGTAAAGTCCTTTAATGTGGTAGCCATGGATTTTCCAGGGATGAGTTTTAATCCTAGTGCTCCCGAATCAATTGAGATTGATTTCGAGAGAACGATCGAGCTAAGAAATCCGGATGCCAAGATCTACGTGCTTGAAGAAGAGGTCACCAAAGTGGCAGGGGATTATCATCCAATGCCATTGACCATTCGGGCCAACGTGGGTGATTGCATCAAGGTTAATCTGAAAAATAAGATGAAGGAAAGCAGGGCTTCGTTCTCGGCGATTTCATTGGCCTTTAATCCTCAAGATTCACTTGGGGCCAACGTCGGGAATAACCCGGGGGAACAAACTATTGCCCCAGGAGAATCGAAGAC
>DOFS01000623.1:0-9317 GCA_003523945.1 Nitrospiraceae bacterium
CGGAGATGAACCCTCAATTTTGGAGGGCATGTCCTTAGTGGTGGATTCGGATCAGACAGGTTCGAAAGCTGCCAGTCTATTTGGCCCTATCGCCTTTCATCCGGAGGTCCAGTTAGCCAGGGAGAGTCAGGATCAGGAGGGTGAGCAGTCTCAGGCTACCTCAAAGAATAGACTGATTGGGGCTCTTCTCATGTATCTGGGATTAAAACATGCCCAAGGGACAAACTAAATGGGAGTATTCAAAAAGGTGCTCATCGGCATTCTCACCGGATTGCTCACCTACTCCCCCGGACGCTCCGCCCGTCCAAAAAGTCGCTGCGGCTTTGCTGGAAGAGCCTATTTTAAACACCCCCTCATTATCTTGGGATAGGTCTCGGGCTCTCTCATATGCTAATAAAAAGATGATATATTTAGGATATTCACCAGGCTCTAAATTGTTCCCGATCATTCACATGTGGAACTTCATCGCGGTAGTCCTGCCTGCCGGGTGATGCTCTCGCTTTAAAACCCTGCTTTACCCTACCCATATATTTCTGAATCGATGTATCCAACCAGGGCACACCCTGAATGGAGCGGTCCAAAAGTTTTGGGAGAACGTTCGTGGTTACCGGGAAGGCTGTTTCCTTTTAGGTCCGGGCTGAATTTCCGCACGGATGGTGTGGGTTCCCGGAGGCAGGCCTTCAGAGAGGATAATCCCGATAATCAACTCACCCTGGATGTGTTCGGTCACCTGTCCCAGTCTGCCTCGGATTTCGGCTGTTCGCTTTTCCCCGGCGTTAAATGATCCGAGCGGGACAGGAAGGGAGGTTCCCCGTTTAAAGGCCTCGACCAAGGCCTGGGTACCCCGTAATTCCACATAGACCGAAGGAATAGGTTTCTCACTGACATTGGTCGATTCAATCAAGAGGATAACGGCCTCTCCCCCCTCCAACACTAAATTGCGGTTGGCATCCACCAACTTTGTTCGAAACTGAATTGAGGGACTGACTTCGGCCTGGATAGAGCGTACTGCCTGATTAGTATTTGAAAATGGCTGACCGGGAGGTATGCCAGGTTGGCCAGAAGTTGGCGGAGAAACTGGTGCCGGAGGTGTTTCTGCAGCGATGGACTGATTGAGCCGTGGAAGCACACTGATCATATCCCTGGCTAAGGCTTCCGCCGCATTTTCCACGGTTCCATCAAGCTGTGTGGTGCTGCAGGAGGCCGATTGTCCGGACAAAGCCGGAGTCCAGAGGCTGACCTTTTGATGGTAAAGCAATGGCGATTGGGCTAATGCCGTTCCCTGTGAGTCCTCATACACCGCCTGCATGTTCAGATCCACAAAGGCGTGGTACCGCTCTTCTTCTCCCGTTTTAGTCACCGGATCCAGGGTAAATTGATTCAAGTTCAGAAGAATGCGATACCCGTCGGGAGGGGTGCCTGAGGCTTGGCCAACTGGAGGTTCGGCTTGTACGGTGTTAAAGCGTTCCATGCCCACTTTCATGAACGTTTTTGCAATGAGGTCCCCAACCGGTATGGAATAGGGAAGTCCGCAGGCATCCACTGTTTGTGTGTATTGAAGGAGACTATCTGAAAAAGCGTAGGAAATGTTCAGGGGAAGCCGTGGCTCAGGCTCGGATTCAAAACCCAACCGGGGAATGGAAACTTTATTGCAGGCTGAAAGGACCGTGAAGAGGAACGCCAGGAGTACACAATAAGGAGAGAAAAGTATTTTTCGACACACTGAGTTACCCTACCCCAACATCTTGAAAGATGGCAACTGGGTCCTGCGTTTTTCTTGGGTCCCTTCAACCAAGGTTCTGGAAATCGTTTATGGAGACGGAGACCATGTGAAAGGAAACACCCATGCTCCCAAAGTCCAGTTGAGGATCATGTTTTCCCTTTCCTACCGTGCCGGAAGTTCCGCCTAGGGAGAACGGATTTCCACCCAGCGATTGATGACCTCCTAAAATTATCTCGGGCTGAGGGTTCCAAATAGGTTTGGGTCCATGCTGATTAAATGCCAATTTTTGGAAGGATGACCTCTCAATGTTTACATGAAAATTAGGAGGGTAGACCTATCTCATGATTAGGGAGTGCTTCGGGCTCTTTCATTATCTTGACGATCCCTGATCGAAGGGAGGACAATTTATATGACAAATTAACTTTAACCAATGGAGGCTTCACCATGTGGCGTCACATGTGGTTGATTGTTGTTTTGCTGAATGCGTTTTCTTTTTTCGGTTGTTCGTTCGACAATACTCCCAGGCGGCTGGCGGCTTACCTTCCCCAATCCTCCGTTCAGACAGGTGTCCCAGCAAAGATGATGACTCAAGCCGAAGAGGTGATCAGTGCCTTAGTTGTTCTGAACGATGCAGGATTTGAAAAATCGGCACCTGAACTTCGCCGAGGCACACTGGAAAATCTCGGGGAGCATCTCAAAACGGAAATCCAGAAACAATTGCCGGTGCAGTTTACATCCGTGGTGTATCCGGATGATCTGCAGCCCAACGGCTCCGCTGACCAACTGATCCAATTGGCGAAGGAGCAGAGCGTTCCGTATCTTCTGTTGGCGGTTTTGTCCAGTTCAGAATGGGAAGTCTTTGATCGTCTTCCGATGGCGAGCAACCTAGGCGGTGGCGGAATGCGAAGTATGGGTCTCAATGGCTATCGGGCTGAAAATTACGCACGTGTGGAATTGGCCTTGATTGATGGTCAAACAGGTCAACCGGTGATGACTACGGATGGTCAAGCCTGGGCGACATTGGAACGATTAGCGGTGCCTCTGGAGTCGAATATCTATCCCGTGGTCCGGCGGGCGCAGACCCAACCGCCTATTTATCCCAACTCTGAAGACGAGGCGTATGAAACCCTTCGTTGGGTTTCCGGACAGGATGCCATTGCTCAAGCCGTGATGCATTTTGAAGACCTATGGCGGAAGCATCAGTCGACCTGATCCGATGCCCCTTTTATTCATATTGTTCGGCTGTGTGGTGCCTTTTATCCTGGCGGGATGTGGGGCAGGTCCCACCCCCCGGCTGAGTGATCTGGTTGGAAAAGAGGCCTTTGAACACCGGGGGATTTCTTCCAAGAATGGTGAGTGGACCGGGTTGCCCAATCTTGGCCTGATTGTGCATTCAGATGCTACGGCTCAAAATGCCGCTCCGGCGATCAGTTCCACCTATCTTGAAACGCTCTCTCGACGCACCGGAAATTTTCTCAGGCAGCATTGTTCATTTCAGGAGATTGTGTCTCGACCATTGTTCTCTCGGCCGCTAAACTTTTCTCAAGAATTGAAAAACCATGGCCGACGCCTACATGTCCCCTATGCAATCGTGGTTGTGTTTTCAAGTCGCGAGAAGACCGGTCCTGTAAAAATTGGAGAAGCCACGATGATGACTCAAATGAGCGGAACCATTATTGAAAATTCAGCCTTGGCTGAGGTGGGCATTCTTCGTCTTTCGGATTTCCAAATGGTCTTCAGGTCACAGGGGTTGGGTGCCGAAAGTTTAGAGCAATTGGATGTTCCTATCGGTAAAAACCGGCCTTCCGCCCTAGAGGCTCGGGATATCTTGAGGGCTCAAGCCGGTCAACAGGCGCTGGACCGGGCCTTGGAATATGTAGGGGCGGTTTGTCAGCCTGGGGCGTGACCGCGAATGTCGGTTACCGGTAGTTTTCAAATTGCAGATCGAGCCCAAAGTCCTGCTCTTTGAGATGTTTCATGACGGCTTGCAATTCGTCCTTACTTTTGCTTTGTACCCGGACTTGTTCCCCTTGAATTTGTCCCTGGGCCTTGAATTTGGCCTCTTTGATTGATTTTGTGATGGCTTTGGCCTTGTCTTCGGGAAGACCGCTCTGAATGGTAATGGTTTGGCGGACGGTTCCCCCTAAGGCTTCTTCCACTTTCCCATACGTCAAGCCTTTCAACGACACATTGCGTTTGACGCATTTGGACTTGAGGATATCCAAGACCGCGTTGAGTTTGTAGTCATCATCAGAAATCACCACTAACTGCTTGTCTTTTTCTTTTAACGTCAATTCGGTTTTTGATCCTTTAAAATCAAAGCGTTGCCCGACTTCTTTTTCGGTCTGATCCACCACATTTTTCATTTCCTGAATGTCGATTCGGGAAATGACGTCGAAGGAATAGTTGTCTGCCATAAGTCTCCTTACCGGTTGTTGTTGAAGGTCGCTGGATTAGCAGCACCGTCCTGCGGGAAGTTGAATGCCTTCGCCTTCAATCACCTCTGTACTGTTCAATGGATGTTTATGCACAAGATAGCCATACCATTTTCTGGCGCTGTCTATGAGGACAATGAGTGCGAGTAGGGCCACCAGCCCGACGAGTGTGGCATTGATGGCCATGGTCAGGCTTTGGGACCCGGCTGTTGAGAGGGCACGACTGATAAAGATCATCAGGAGTTCATAGCATCCGGCCAGGGTGATAACCCCAACAAACACCATCGGAATAACCGTCACCCACAGATAGGTTGTCTTGTTCATTTTGATAAGCACGGTCGTGGCAATACAGAGTGCAAGCATACCGAGTAATTGATTGGCTGCGCCAAACATGGGCCAGATGGTCGCAATGGATCCTGTGCCAATGAGATACCCCCACGCTCCAACCACGAACAAACTGGCGCCTAATACTCCGGGCCACCAGTTAATCTGTTTGAGCGGGGTATAGAATCGTCCTCCTAATTCCTGAACCAGATACCGGGCGACCCGCGTCCCAGCATCAATGGTGGTCAAAATGAACAGGGCTTCGAACAACAGCGCGAATTGATACCAGTAGGCCATGAGTCCGGACATCCCCGGCAAGCTGGAAAAAATCGAGGCCATGCCCACGGCCAAGGATACCGCACCTCCAGGACGGCCCGATACATCGACCTCAACAAGCGTGGAGAGTTCCGTAATGTGGGAGGTCGGAAATCCCATGGTTTGCAAGGTTTCAGCGGACAGGCTGGTGTTAATCGCAAAATAGTCGCCGGGAACGAGAAGGCAGGCGGCGATAAGCGCAACGACGCCGACAAAGCTTTCCAGGAGCATGGCACCGTAGCCGACGATGGCCTGAGATTCACGACTAATCAGCTTGGGCGTGGTTCCTGATGAGACCAGGGAATGAAAGCCGGAAATGGCCCCACAGGCGATGGTGATAAAGAGAAAGGGAAACAACGTTCCTGGAATGATCGGTCCATTGCCAGCCGTAAATATGGTTGTGCGAGGCATTTCAATGGTGGGCGCCAGCACAATGACGCCGACCGCCAGAAGGGCAATCACGCCTAATTTCATAAATGTTGAGAGGTAATCCCGGGGCACTAATAACATCCAGACGGGGAGGACTGAGGCAAGAAATCCATATGCCGCAAGGCTCCACGTAAGGGTGGTGCGATCCCATAAAAACCATTCCGCCCATTCTGATTGTGCCACGGTTCGACCGACGATAATGGCCACTATCAAGAGACCTAACCCGATCAGCGTCATTTCCCCGACTTGTCCCTGGCGAAATTTTTGAAGGTATAGTCCCATGAGCAAGGCGATGGGAATGGTCATGACGATGGTAAAGGTGCCCCAGGCATTGTGAAAGAGCGCGTTCACCACCGCCAGGCCTAACCCGGCTAGCGCGACGACCACGATAAAAAGCACGGCAATTGCCGTGGCCATGCCGGTAATGGGACCTAATTCAGCATGGGCGATCTCCGGAAGTGAACGGCCATTTCGCCTCATGGAGGCGACAAGAATAATAAAATCTTGGACTGCACCGGCCAGAACCGCGCCAATGACAATCCATAAAAACCCTGGGAGGAAGCCAAATTGTGCCGCCAGCACGGGACCGAGTAATGGGCCCGCTCCGGCGATAGCCGCAAAATGATGTCCGAAGAGAATGTATTTGTTGGCGGGATAAAAATTTGTGCCGTCTTCCAGCCGGTGCGCGGGTGTGCGACGTCGATCATCCAGATTCATGACTCGCTGCGCCAAAAACCGTCCATAAAACCGGTAGGCCAACACATAAAAGCAGGAGGCGGCGACCACGAGCCAGAGTCCGTTTACTTTTTCTTGGGGGTTCAATACACCGACGACATGACCGAATGCCACGGCACAAAGTCCTGCGAGTCCCAGCCATCCGATCTTGTTCCACAAAGACATGCGGGCCATCCTAGCAATGGGGGAAAAGGGTGTAAACGGGTGACGGCTAAGCGAGGTTCAGGCCGACAGGTGGTTAGGTCGGAGTGTTTTCATGAAACACAAACGGGTGCTTGCCCGCTTTTTCTCGCAGGGAGTTGATGGTGTTGAGAATTTGGGGTTGCCGAATGATTTTTTGTTCAACCCGATGCTTTCCCGGAAAGTCCAGAAACAATATGCCCAGGAGCATCGTGAGGAGTCCTTGGCCTGGTAAGACCAGCATGGCGATTCCGGCTACCAGAAACATGAGCCCCAGTCCATTTTTCACCATCAACCCAATGGCGCGAATAATTGGATGATGATTGGCAAACCACTTACGACTGCCATGATTGTTGAAATAATCAGGTGGCAGGCGAACCAATATGGCGGGGATCGCAATGAGAGTCCCGACAAAGACAATGAATGACAAGGTGATCATACCGATCCAGATCTCACGGGGAACCCAGGATTCGGCAAATTGAATCAGTTGATCAATCATGGTGGGAAAGATAGCTCATTATATCAAAAAATCATGCGGTGGGGTGTGAGGGCAGGTCCGGTTGTACTCTGAAAAATGTGCACTTTATAATCGCCCAATGGGGTGTATGTCAGGACCATTATGTATTTGGAGTCCACAAGGACACGGGTGAGGCCTTATGGAGCAGTATTGGTTGTTCAAATCGGAGCCGACCACATTTTCCATTGATGATCTCATGAAGGCTCCTCGTCAGACCACCTGTTGGGAAGGCGTCCGTAATTACCAGGCTCGAAATTTTCTTAAATCCATGAAAGTTGGGGACTTGGGATTTTTTTATCATAGCAATGCGGATCCACCGGCTATAGTCGGGATTATTGAAGTGGTCAAAGACGCCTATCCTGACTCTTTTGCCTTTGATCCGAAGAGCCGATATTTTGATCCGCGCAGTGCTCGGGACTCACCTCGCTGGTTTCTCGTGGATGTGCGGTTTGTGAAAAAATTTCCTCAGGCCTTGTATTTAAATCAGTTGCGGAACAAAAAGGGATTAGAGAAGATGGAGCTTCTCCGTAAAGGTTCCCGGCTCTCGGTTCAACCCGTGCGTCCGGAAGAATGGCAACGGGTGTTGGAGCTCGTCCCGGAAAAAACGAGCCCACCCTCGACCCCAAGGTAGCTGCCAAGAGTTCTTTGCGAGGAGTGGCATTCATTCGCCTTTTATCTATCTTTTCCTCAGTTTCAAGATGGATTATTTGCAGTGGGAAACACCTGCAAAAACGGGTGTATAGTGACTTCCTGAAAGACCCCGTGAAGAGTATAGGGATCGTCCTTGGCAAACGCTTGGACTTCTTCAAGTGATTCTGCTTCAACGACGATTAAGCTTCCTATTTTATCGGTCAGTGGGCCCGCCAAAATCACTTTGCCTTGGTGCGCCCATGCTTCAAGTCGTTTGAGATGGGCTTCTCGATAAAGCGGGCGTTTTTGTGCCCCCTCTGGACCATCTTTTCCTAAAATTACGAATTTCATTAATTTTCCTTTGTCTTGTGCCGGAACCACACCGCTATCAGGTTTTCGGAGGAGTGGTAAGGCGGCGGCACGATACCAGAAATCCGTCGTTTGGCCATTTTGCGTCGAAAAAGATTGTCAGGAAGTATGGAAGTAAATGGGCGAAGCGTGGCAGTTTTATGGGTTCGTATCTTCTATGGGTTGTCGGTTTGCGTATCCGCTGTCGATATCGTGCCACCAGCGAACCTGTTCTTCTCCGGATTTCCAACATAAAAATACCAGGCGGTCATGAAGGAGAAAGGGAAAATCACATAATCCAATCTCGACGTCTTTAATCACCACGCCTAGTTCTTGGATGGCATGGAGGCTGCCATTGATATCTTGTAACCCTTTGATATACTGGACCCCCACGACCGTCCCTCCTCCAAGTGAGGCTTGGGCACTGGCTTTCTTGACCTCTTCACGGGTGTCAATCAGTATTTGTCGGCCGGCTTTGATGTTGCCCCATAATTGTTCCAGTTCGGGGATTAAGCTGTTGGCTTCCGAGAGTGTAAAAATCCGTTCACCGGAATAGGGAAAACCTGATTCAGACATGAGAGAGGACCCTTCCTGCTTGACTTCCAATTATCTTACTGTTGGTTTACCATAATAAGAAGAATGGTGCCAACCGTAGAAAATGGGATGACTTTTTAAGAATAGGCCGGTTTGAGATTTAAGTGTCTTGTCGTAACTTCCGAAAGGAGCCTATTGACAAGATGTTCTGTAGTGAGATAAATAATTACTAAGACCTGCCCGATTAAAAGCAAAATCCATATTCCGCCTAATTAACTTCTCGGACATCACGTATTATTTCAAATCGTAGATAGGACAACACGGCTGGCTTTGACGAGTGTGGTTCTTCAGGTTCTCTAAACATTCTTCCTAAACACACAACAGCGGTCTAATTTTTCTTATTTTTACTATGTCTGGAGCGGTTCCATTACCGGAAACCGCCAAAACTTGCAGCGATTAACCAGATGAGATTGTTCGTATCCTTTCCACCCCTCGTAGCAGGCTAAGCCCACGAGAAAACCCTTCCGGCCTATGAATGGAGTAACCTAATGTATCTTGCCGAATTGAAGCAAAAGTCCATTGGAGAATTAAATGAAATCGCGCGTGACTTAAAAATTGATGGCGCACCAAATTTGCGCAAGCAAGAGCTGATTTTCTCTATTCTTCAAGGACAGAGCGACAAGAACGGAGTCATTTTTGGAGAAGGAGTCCTTGAGACTCTTTCCGATGGGTTTGGATTTCTCCGTGCCCCGGATTCCAACTATCTGCCAGGACCCGATGATATTTATATTTCCCCGTCCCAAATTCGACGATTTAATTTGCGAACGGGTGATATTGTCTCAGGCCAGATTCGTCCGCCTAAGGACGGGGAGCGGTATTTTGCCCTCCTAAAAGTCGAAAAAATTAATTACGATGAGCCTGAGGTGCAGCGAGATAAAATTCTGTTCGATAATCTCACTCCGTTGTACCCTGAAGAGCGAATCAACCTGGAATTTGATCCTGAAGAGTACTGTACCAGAGTGATGGAGCTCACCACGCCTATTGGCAAAGGACAACGAGGGTTGATCGTGGCGGCTCCCAGGACAGGAAAGACCATGCTCTTGCAGGCTGTGGCGCGGGCTATTATTGCGAATCATCCGGAAATTGT
>DOFS01000623.1:9490-10174 GCA_003523945.1 Nitrospiraceae bacterium
CAGGTCAAAGCCGCCGAAGTGATTAGCTCCACGTTTGATGAGCCACCCCAACGCCATGCTCAAGTGGCAGAGATTGTGATGGAAAAAGCCAAACGGTTAGTCGAACATAAGCGGGATGTGGTGATCTTGTTAGATAGTGTGACCCGATTGGCCCGTGCGTATAATACGATTTCCCCCCCAAGTGGGAAGGTGTTATCCGGAGGTTTGGATTCCAATGCGCTTCAACGGCCTAAACGGTTTTTTGGAGCTGCCAGAAATATCGAATTTGGGGGAAGTCTGACGATTTTGGCCACGGCGTTGGTGGATACCGGAAGTCGAATGGACGATGTCATTTTTGAAGAGTTTAAGGGAACGGGCAATATGGAGGTGCATTTGGATCGTCGGTTGGCGGATAAACGGCTCTTCCCGGCCATCGATATCAGCCAATCCGGCACGAGAAAAGAAGAGTTGCTGGTTGATCGCGACCGCCTGAACAAGATGTGGATCCTCAGAAAGGTGTTAAGCCCTCTCGGGACCATGGAAGCGATGGAGTTTCTCATGGATAAAATTGGCGGAACCAAGAGTAACAATGAGTTCTTGCAATCTATGAATCGATAATTCACAATAGCCCTTTGGCGTTGAGGTTTTTTCTGATTGAGACTTCGAATAGAGGGATGGCGTTTAAGGAGGAAATATGAAAAAGGG
>DOFS01000447.1 GCA_003523945.1 Nitrospiraceae bacterium
CACCTCCAAGGCTCTTGGAAGGCATGCCACCCATATGATGTGTCAACATCCCATACAAACGATTGCCAATAATCTGTTGATCATGTGAGACGAAAAACCGATCACGATCAATTAAGTTTGTGGTGTCATTAAATGTATAGGTTTCCGCATTTCGCCATCGGCGTTCCGCGGAAAAATAATAGACCGTATTATTCAGGGAAAAGGTCTGACTCGGCTTCCAATGAATATCCATATGAGAGAGGTATTGGTGAGAATTGGCCTTTTTATTAGCCACATTATAATTCACAAATCGCATTCGTTCATCGATGGTTCGGCCATCCGTCGTTTCAACCACACCCTTTAAGGGCTTGGTCCCGAATTCATCGGAAACCAAGGGGGTCCCCCAATAATTTGGCAGGGTGTCTTCCAGGTAATCAAAACCCAAGGTCACCTCCAATGATTCGACGGGTTTCCAGAGAAGCTCCCCTGTTCCGTTCAGTGACCGTGAACCGGCCTCCTTGACATACCCGTCAGAACTGGAAAAGCTTAAATCGGCTCGATACCACAAAGCCTCACCCAAGGGGCCTCCTGCACCTGCTCCCAACTTCACCGTGTGGTAGCTGCCATAGGCCGTCAACCCTTCCCACGAATAATGAGGCTCTTGGACGGGCTTCTTGGTCAACACATTCAAGGTTCCCGCTATGGCTCCTTGTCCATGTAAGACCGAAGCGGGGCCTTTCAGTAATTCAATCCTCCTGACATTGAACCCATTTTGTGGACGACCGGTCATCGTCGCAGGACCAAGCCAAAGTCCATCACGCAATATGGTAATTTGATTTTCAGTAAATCCTCTCATGGAAAAACTGAAAGGATCTCCAGGGGGCGCTCCCCAGGTGATACCAGGCTTTTGTTCAATGGCTTCGGACACACTTTTATATCCGTCGTTCTTTAACTCAAGATGATCAATGATATGAATGGAAGCAGGAGTTTCTAAAGATGTCAGTCCCAGTCGGCTGCTGGTAGAGGGAGGACCATGAACAGGTAACTCACTTGCGGTGACGACCACTTCATCCATTTGAATCGGCAAGGACTCATCTTCTTCCCATGAAACAACTGAATCCTGCGCCCAGGTCATGGAGACACGCACTAACAAGAACATGACAAGCGCAATGAGCGCTCCGATTTCGACCAACCGTGACATCCATAT
This sequence comes from Nitrospiraceae bacterium, assembly GCA_003523945.1. GTDB lineage: Bacteria > Nitrospirota > Nitrospiria > Nitrospirales > UBA8639 > Nitrospira_E. Next base: position 1,187 of record DOFS01000447.1, read on the forward strand.
CCCTTTCCACGAGGATTTCCTATTTCACTCCGGTCAGGTTTCCTGACTTCGGGCTCCCTACTAACCATGCCTTCCCATCATGAATGACAGTGGCGCTTAATGGTGTTCGTTCCCGTTACAGTTGCGGGACAGCGTTGGATTCTCACCAAACTTCCCTAAACCGGATGGACAATATGAAGAGAAAAATTAACTAGTGATCTTCGTGAAGGGTACCTCCTTCTATGAGATAGAGTTTTCCATTTTTGGGATCACGGAACACCCGCCCCATCGATTCGTATCCTGATCCTGGACTTTGGATGCCCGATGGCAAATCCGGGAGCTCTTGTCCTTTTTCAACAAGCTGCGGTTTCGCCAACCGTTCAATCAATTCCGGACTCATTGCCGCGAGTGCCGCGATGAGTCCACAGGCAAACACGAGCATGATGTCAAGAAAATTGGCGAGGGGGCCCAATGGCTCCTCTTCCTGTTGATCAAACCGGCTCGTTCGCCATGCCGAACGCTTCATGAGATATCCCTTCTCATTCTGTCACCGCATTCAAGACCTCGTCGTACCAACGGCGACGAAGACGACCAAGAACAAACCCGATAATCCCGGCCAATAAGCCCAGCACTGTGGTGTCAAAGGCCACCGTCACCGCACTTGTCAGAATCGAAAGGTCCCCTTGTCCCAACCCTGATAATCCGGGCCCTAACGGAATCAATGTTCCCATCAACCCCAACATCGGTGAAACACGCGTCAGAATGTCAGTTCGCTCAAGACGTCGTCTGGCCATCTGTTCGAACAACACTCCTGCCGGATAGGCATCAAGGTTTTTCAGTCCCCAGAATCGTTCCCCAATCGCAATGCCAATTTCCCAAACGGCCAACACCATCATGAAGGCGAGGCCAAAAATAATGGGATAGAGGAGAAGAGAAACAAAATCGTGCATCAGCGTCATCATTTGGCCATTCATTTTTATTGATTCTCCACAATTTTTCGACTGCCATTACGGATCCCAAGTACTACTAACGTCACAATGACACCCCAGACCAACCAGAGATGGGGAATCAATCCCTCAATCAGTCCCTCCGACCGATCAGGTGGGACCGTCTTTGCATATTCGGAAAGTTGACCTACTTCAATTTCCGCAATCGTCGTCAACATTTCTTCCGGTGCCTGGGTAGGAGGACGGGCACGATCCATGACCTCGTGTAATTTTTGAATGAGATCGACATCAAGACGATGAGCAATCCAAGCAAAAACCGGATGATCAGGACGGGTATGTCCACTTCCCGGCAATCCATGCTCAATAATAAGGCCTGCAAAATTGCGACTTAGCTCATTTAACGTGTGCTCATCGACATCCCAAAACCCTTTTTGTACGGCAACAAGCATGATGCCGAGCATATTCGTTTTGATGTGCACATTTTGACCACTTTCCAGAAATTCATCGAGGCCGATATCATAGCGATCATCGAGATAAACCGATTTGACTTCGTCCCACATCACACTGGTAATGATTTCGGGATTGGTCACTTGCCAACCCCACAGATATTCCAGAAATTCACTGCCCATCGTTCTGGCTCCGGCATAATCATGCTGCATCAGCGGCTTTAACCACTGAGGGTTCAGAAATTTTCCACGAAATTCGGTCAAGAGGGCTTGGTCTAAATTGACCAGCTCAGGATTTTTGGGATCGGCATGTTGAACAATGCGGGCATGGGGAGGCGAGTCAGTGAGAGTTTCAACGGCAAGGCTCAACCCACCGAGAAAATCGAACGCATCATTATTATCCAGCAGACCGTAGAGATTGCTGGCACGGCCCAAATAAGTATGCTCAACGTGTGTTAAATTCGACGAAAAGTGTTCTTGCATGCGTTCTCCCCGATACCCCACTCCGTAGGCATGGCCCATACGATTCAGATAGGCCTTGGCCACCTCCTTGCGTTCCTCCCAGGCACCGGAACGTTCTACCAGACTATTGACTCCTGCTCCATAAGACCCCGGAGCAGCACCAAAAATTCGAAGACTGGCCTGACGACCGGCTGAAACCGGCGTGACTCCGTTTTCGAGTAGAGAGCCCGCTTCTTTCACCCAATGGGCAGCCACACGATTGTCCTCAAGCGTTTCTTCTCCACCAGTGGCCAATGCGCCCAGCGGGTTCAACGCAGACTCAAGAGCCGGGATGAGCTTCGGGGTATTCTTCCTAATGGTGAGACTGGCACCATCCAACGCCAGCAGGATTGCTTTATCCAGCCATTCAAGCTGTGCCCCATATAAATCTCGAAATAAGCCGGAGGAAATAAAAACCACATCGCGCCGTTCATCCCGATTCTCAAGAGATACACGGCGAATCCCGGTCATAATTCCTCGCCCATTCCAAATCGGTTCGACTCCCAACATGTCTAATCCAAACGCAATCATCGCCCCTTCATCACGAACCGCATCGGAACCCCACAGAATCACAGCTTCTTTCCCATCCGCAGATGCCGGAGTGTCTGCGCGTGCTTGCGTGGCAAGGTCACTCCCTAACGAGAATCCCAAACGTGTGGGTAACAGACTCCCATCAAGCGCGTGGAAATTTTTCCCTGTTGGCAAGACTTCCGGAGTCCGTATGGGATCATTCCCTTTCCCTGGTTTAACAAAGCCACCATTCAGGGCGTTAAAAAGTGATCGTCGCTCCCCGCCCGGCGAGTTCGCTAAGTCCTGGCGACGAAGAGCATCTATTGTAGTTTCTTTGGCCGACCCGACAATCGACGCCATCATGATAGTGATCGCCGTGTCTTCCCAATCTTCACCAAAAACATGGAGCCCAAGGGGCATATAGTTCTCTTGTAGCTTAGTCAGATAATGTCCTGTTTCATGCACCAACAGGTTATCGTCAACCTTGTCAAAGTCTATTCCCCGAATAGTCAACTCCTTCGCCATGCTGGCCGCAAGTTCCTCTCGAAGATGCAGCGCATCAATCTGCTCACGGATTGCCGCCACCGAGCGAACTCTGGCAGGTGATGCGGGATCCGGGTCCGCTGCCTCAAACGTTTCAACGAGCTGACGCAGGCCCAATAGGTCGTCATAAAGCTCTGTGGTACTCAACGGTGGAGTCAAATGGCTCACCATAACCGCCAAGCCACGGCGTTTGGCTTGAATGCCTTCCCCAACACCATCCACAATGTAGGGATAAATGCCTGGAATTTCTCCGGCAATATGCCAGGAATAATCCAGAGGTCCCACCCCCGTGCTATGTCGTGGAAGGAATTCGTAGGTGGAATGTCGTCCGAGATGAATGATGGCATCGGCGGCAAACTCGCGGGTCAACCAGGAATAAAATGCCCAATACTGATGGGTGGGAGGAAACGTCGTGTTCGCGTGAAGCAGTTCTTCGTTCAACTCCCATCCACGTGGTGGCTGCGGACCAATAAACACATTTCCAAAACGTATTCCGGGAATCAGGATCTTTCCTTCAGACACCATGACTCGCCCTGGTGCAGCCCCCCAGCCACGTAGTCCTTCAATCGATGTCTCGCGGACGGCGCGATTGAGATTTTGAGCCTTTATCCAATCTGATCCGCCGTCGATCAGCAGGCGATATTCTTGTTCCAGTTGATTGAGAAGGTCTTGAGCCCGGTCTCGAGCAGGGTGGTCGGCCCCATCAAGCAGATAGCGGACATCCCCCAGGACGCGCTCCAAAAGTTTACGAGCAAGGCTAGGCTCATGACGCTCAAGCGCATCGTGCAAACCCTGATGAAGATAACCCAGAGGCCCCTCTTCCATCTCAGCCTTCAGTTGATCAGGAAGGACATTGAAGTAACCGGCATAATTTTCCGGACTGACCGTCGTCACACGTTGAGCCATTTGATGTAACGCACCGGCATCTTCGGGCAGATTCACACCAACTTCCTGAATTCGGTCCAACAACGCTTGCGAAGTGTCCGGCAGATCCCCCGTCGCATATCCCTGCTGTTTCATCTGTTGGAGAATGTTTAAGAGACTGGCAGGGACATCCAGATTATCCGCACCAATGTTATGGCGACCGGGAGGGTGATTGTAATAGACAATCGCCACATGCTTGTCAGCATTGGTGGTCACACGCAACCGATACCAACGACTGATCCGCTTCATCATCCGTTCCACCTGATCGGGAAGTGGCTCTGTAATACTGAGGCGCAATCCCGTCAGGGGATGCATCCAGGATTTTGCTTCCGTTGCCAGCACAAGCGGCTGACTCACCCCCTGAATTTCAGGCATGGCGATGCGGTAATGAACGGAATTCCACGGAAGCCCATCTTCCGACAACATCCACTGGTCATACGAGCGATCAGCAAGACGAAGCCCCTTCAGTACTGGGACGTTCAGATCCGAAAGAATCTGAGTGGAGCTCTCCCGCCCCTCTCCGCCTCCAATCACAAAATCTTGAAGGGAGACGATTCCCGCTAGCGGAGCCTTTTCGCGAAATTCTCCGAGCAGCTTGAGCGCGTCTGTGCTACTTTCACCCCATAAGGCGAAAAGTGCCAGACAATCAAATCCCTCCCTTTGTGCCACAGAACAGAGATGATCGATGAGATCGATATGCCCTTTGCTATCACCTCGATCGTGATCAAGGATCGCAATCCACGGCCTTCCGGCTTGTAGCGCAATCGTATGCCGTTCAACGATCGATTTTCGATGATACAGTCGGATATTATCGGGTGGTTTCAGTGCCCCCGGTTCAAGAGCATCCCCTGCCGTTTGAACAGCCAACGCAATCAAATTGGCAATATTCTCCTGCCCACGAGCCTGCCAATATCCTTTGGCTCTGACCCATGTCGTCTGACGAGGAAACTCGCTGGAGAGCTTCTGCACCCACTCTGAAAGATTCTCGCCCTCATAAGGAGAGCGTCCAATGTCCTTGAGACGTTCCGCGTTCATATTGTCGAACAACAGACCGGCCTGATCACGAGAGTATTTGACGAGAGAGGGAGGGGAATTAATCACCAACACCGATTGGTGACTGTGTGGAGAAAGAAAGCGCTCAAGCCGCGCGGCCGTATCACCAAAGATGGCCACAGCCAGAATAACATCGCCTTCGTCGAGAAGTTGCTTGACCTCTTCATCGCTCATCATGGTCAATTGTGAACTTGACCGGAACATCAGATGGTGCCCGGGATGATGATGTTGAAAGGAGTCGGCTCCCGCAGCAAGGTCAACGGCTGAGCGGTCTGAAACAATGGCCACGACAGTCTTCGCCAGCGCCACATTTCCTATGGACATGGGAAGGAAGAGACTGAGTATCAACACATGCCAGAAGGCATTACGACGCGGGATCATCGCCAGGAATCCTTTCATCCGCGTTCATCGACACGGATCGACTCCTGGCTGTCTTGAGAAGACTCAGAGGGACATGAGGGTGACTGGAAAAATGTAAATGCGTATACAAGGCGATGACGTTATTTTTGATGATGCCATCCCCTCCCCGGTCCCGCCCCTGTGCATCGGTGATTTGCCCAAGGTATTCGAGATCTTCCTGGGGGTGGAGGGTCGAATAGTGAAACTCATGCCCACGGATTCGCACGCCCTGTTGACCAAGTGGTCCCGTCTGCGTCACGGTCAATTCCCGATAGCCCAGTGTCATCGATGTCCGACTCATTGCGGTCTCTGCCGGAATCACTCCGACCATCTCGTAGACCGTTCCATCAAAACCCTTGAGGGTCTTGGCCAAATACATCAACCCGCCACATTCTGCATAGATCACACCGCCTCTTGCCGCAAAGGCCTGAATGGACTGACGCATGGTCACATTACGTTGCAAGAGGTCAGCGTAGATCTCCGGATAGCCTCCTCCCAGATACACCATCTCCACATCGGGGACTGAGCCATCATTGATGGGAGAGAATCTAATCACTTCCCCACCTGCATCCTGAAGAAGAGCCAAATTATCCGGATAGTAAAAACAGAACGCCGGGTCATAGGCGACCCCGACCCTTACCGGGCGCGACATCGACCTGGAAGGCTGGGTCGGGGTGCCTGGATTGGTGATGGCCACATCCGGACTCGCCTGAGCCAACTGCTCAATGCGAGCCAAATCAATTGTCTCAGAAGCCAATTCCCCAAGTTTGGCATATAGACCGGACTTCGAGCCTTCCAGTGCCGTCCGTAATCCTAAGTGCCGATCAGGAATGGTCACTTCGGAATCAGGTCGAAGATAGCCCACGACCGGTATGTGGGTATAGTGCTCCACAGCTTCCTTTAATAACTGATAATGGCCTTCTCTCTTAATCCGATTAAAAATGACACCGGCGATAGTCAAGGAAGAGTCGAAATTGGCATACCCAGACACCATCGCGGCTGCCGAGCGGGCCATGGCACTCCCATCCACGACCAGGAGGATTGGCGCATTTAATTGATGGGCCATTTCAGCGGTGCTCCCCGTTTTCTGGATCGGAGAACTTCCATCAAACAGCCCCATCATGCCTTCAATAATCGAGAGGTCGGCACCTTGGGCTGCCTCTTGGAAAATCGTTCTGTTCAATACTGCCCCGAGCATCCACCCATCAAGGTTCCTGGATTCACGGCCACTGGCCAACTGATGATGCCCCGGATCCAGAAAATCCGGCCCGATTTTAAACGGTTGAACCGTGCGCCCCTGGGCGCGAAACGCCGACAACAACGCTAATGTCACCGTCGTTTTGCCGACTCCACTATGCGTGCCCGCAATGACGAGTCTGGGAAAGCTCATAAGTTATCCGTGGGCCTGGAAGTTTTTGACACCGGAAGATCAAACGTCACTCGAACGCCACCGAACACCGATCGCACCGGCGTTCCAAAGTTCAGCACTTCTTCATAATGCCGGTTCAGAATATTGTCCACGCGCACATATCCTTGCAAGGAGGGCGTAATGTCATACGAGGC
>DOFS01000387.1:0-906 GCA_003523945.1 Nitrospiraceae bacterium
GTTCACATGCAAGGTCGCCATGCTTGTGAATTGATTGTGGCGTTCCCGTCTGCCGACCGGTCTGCCACCACCACCTCTCATGACTCTTGCTGATTCCGGAAAATCCGATTGTCCTCGCCTTGGCCGCCGGGACGTCTGGGATGTGTCAGGAGTCCGGTCCCGGATGGCAGGAATGTCCTCCTCGACTCGGTCACCGGTCTTTGCCCCATAGGCCAATTGGATTGCGGCTGCTGCGACATCCAACGGGTCAAATTTTTCCGTCAGGGTGTTGACCACCACTCGAAATTGATCAAAGCCCTTGGCCTCGAGATTATCTTGAATTGAAGTCCCAATGTGTTCCAGCCGTTTGGCTTGAAGGTCGGCCACCGTCGGGAGTGTGCCCATTTCGACTTTTGATTTGGTAAGGCGCTCAATATTTTGCAGTAGCCAGCGTTCGCGTGATTCGACGAGCGTGATGGCTTCACCGCCTCGTCCTGCCCTTCCGGTGCGACCGATACGATGGACGTAGGCTTCGGGTGAAGACGGGACATCGTAATTCACCACATGTGATACGTGAGGAATATCCAGGCCTCGGGCGGCCACGTCTGTCGCGACGAGCAGTTCGGTTTTCCCGGCCCGAAACGACTGCATCACACGATCACGTTGGGCCTGGTTCATGCCCCCATGAAGGCCTTCTCCCCTGTATCCGCGACCGTTGAGCATTGAGGTCAGCTCATCGACTTCCAACCGAGTCCGGCAAAATACCAAGGCTGATTTTGGGCTGGACATATCCAGGATACGAGCCAAGGCCGCCACCTTATGTGGCCTGGCTACGAGGTAGGCGGTCTGGTGCACCCGGGGAGCCACCCCGGCCTTTACCGGTTCCTTAATGATCTGAATCTCAATGGGATTGCGTAAATGCTGGCG
>DOFS01000387.1:1090-3038 GCA_003523945.1 Nitrospiraceae bacterium
TTCAGGATGGCGTCCAGATCTTCGGCGAAGCCCATATTGAGCATCTCATCGGCCTCATCCAGCACCACAATCTGAAGGTCCTTCAGCTGAAGGGTTTTGCGTCGGATATGATCCAGGGCACGTCCGGGAGTCGCCACCACGATATCAACGCCGCGTTTCAACGCGATGAGCTGTGGGCGGATAGCCTGTCCTCCGTATACGGCGAGAATGGCGATGTGCTGCTGTCTTCCGTAACGCTGGACAGCTTCGCTGACTTGTATCGCCAATTCGCGTGTGGGTACAAGAATAAGAGCTGAAGGGTGCGGCTGCTTGGCCGAATGGGCCAGGCGCTGAAGGAGGGGAAGTGTGAATGCAGCGGTTTTTCCTGTTCCGGTCGCAGCTCGTCCAAGAAGGTCGTGTCCGGCCAAAAGCGGTGGAATGGCTTCGCGCTGGATGGGTGTGGGCTCTTCATAACCCAACGACTCGAGCGTGGTCAGCAGCGCCGCTTCAAGGCCAAGAGCCGCAAAGCCGGGCGAGAAGCCCTTCATGGTAGGAACTGTGGGTGGGTTGGACGTGTCGTGTTTCATGACGGTTTTGCAACCTTTCTTAGATGAGATCCTGAATTGGGTGTAGGCCGACTTGAGCCGGTCTGTCCTATTGTGGTGTTCGTTAAAGACGAGAAGAAGGGACGGTTCTGATTAAACCGGCTTCCTTGGGCTGGTTGGCCGCACCTTAAAAAGGCTGGGCCGTCTTTACCTTTGTCCTACCCCGCGACCTGTTGGGATTGTCGCGCCGGGCAGCTTATGGTCCCTAGCCATGATTGCCAAACCGTGAAAGGTCACGATAACTCGTGACCCTTTTTGAGGGATGTCTGCCTGTCGGTGATGTGGGGTGGTCGCCTAACGAGCGTTTGCTATCCATACTCCTTTTACCAGGAAAGGGAAACAAATTCCTAGCTCTCCTGGTTGAAATGCTCCTTGGGGGGGATCAAAATTAGGAGGGAGAAAGGCCGTTTAAAAATTATCGACTCCAAAAAGACTTGTAAATACTGGGAAATTTTGAGAAATTGACGGGTCTTAGCGTTTACCGTAGCTCAAAAGAAATAAGCTGTTCCATCTGTCACGTAAAAGGAGGTTGATATGGTGAAGGTTCTTGGTCTTGTGAGCGGGTTGGTACTGGGTATCCAGACGGCGGTCTGTGCGGGCGTAATTTTTCATGTCGAAACAACCTTTCCCAATCGGACGGAGATACCAGCCAGAACCGACGCGATGACCGTTGACGGGAAGAAATTGAAGATGACGATGAATGACGCGGGAAACACTCAAACCACGGTCATTTATCGAGGCGATCGGGAGGAAATGCTGCTGATCAACCATGGAGATCACACCTGGCGCGCAATGGACAAGGCCACGATGATCAATCTCGGCCAACAAATCAGCCCGGCCATGAAACAAATGCAGAAGAAGATGGAAGAGGCGATGAAGAACATGCCGCCCGAACGACGAGCGATGATGGAGAAGATGTTTGCCGGTCAAGGAATCAATCCGGCCATGATGGGCGGAAAGGTCGAGATGCAGGTAAAAAAAACCGGCGAAAGACAAACTATCAATGGATATGGCTGTGTGCAATATGAAACCTGGCGGGAAAGCGAAAAAGTGGCGGAACATTGCGTGAGTGATTGGAAACAGGTTCCCGGTAGTCAGGAAGCCCGTGGCGTGTTTCAAGATATGGCCGCGTTTTCTCAGGAGGTGTGGCAAGGGGCATTCAAAAACGGAGGGGGCCCAGCGTCGTTTTTTGAATCAATAGGGAAGATTGAAGGCTACCCGGTTTTGACGAGAATATTTTCCAATGGAATCATTGTCACGGAAAGCCGGTTGACCGGAGTGGAGGAGAAGTCGGTTTCCGTGCAAGAGTTTGATCCTCCCAAGGGCTATGTCAAAAAAGACTTCCTGCCGAAAAATCTTTCCTC
>DOFS01000387.1:3220-4300 GCA_003523945.1 Nitrospiraceae bacterium
TGCTGAGTCTCGGGTTTCTCGACCTGGACTCTGATCCCTCGCATCCGGCTCAGGATGCCAGGTGGATAAAGGTGGATGAGGGCTACCAGAAGCATACGGTCTTCGTCCACTTTCTGCGTGGTCCGATCGAATTATCTATACAAGAGAATTCCATTATCTCCCTGGTTGATCTTTCATGACCCTCCTCTTGATTAGAATGCCCACCGTGCGGTGGTACGTATGATGGCGCCTGTCCCAAGGGTAGGCGAGACGATGGAATGATCCCTGGTGAGAATGGTCATCCCTATCAAGAGAATCAGGAGTTTGCGGGACGAGGATTCGGTGAAAAAGGAAATCGTTCTGGCATCCGGTTTCGCATTCCCGCTCTTCATGGTAGTTTCGAAGCATGAAGAAAACCCCAGTCGATATTTGGCTGACAGACCCTCTTAGCACCTTCCTTGGCAGACAGACCACCAGTGGCATTGTGCTGTTTGTTTCCGCCTTGGTGGCTTTAGTCCTGGCCAATTCTCCCCTTGCGGATGCCTACCACCATCTTTGGCACAACGAAATCTCAGTCGGGTTTAACGATTTCGTGATCAGTAAGACCCTGCACCATTGGATCAATGATGGGTTGATGGCCGTCTTCTTCTTCGTGATCGGGTTGGAACTGAAGCGTGAGATCATGGCGGGTGAACTGAGCAATCCCCGTGATGCGCTGCTCCCTATCGCTGCGGGGGTAGGCGGCATGGTTGTGCCGGCGTTAATCTACCTGGCGTTCAATTTGTCGGGCGACGCCAGTGCCGGATGGGGCATACCCATGGCGACCGATATCGCCTTCGCGCTCGGCATTATTTCCCTGTTGGGCAACAGGGTCCCATTATCGCTTAAAGTATTTCTTACCGCTCTTGCCATCGCTGATGACCTCGGCGCGGTGCTGGTCATTGCGGTTTTTTATACATCACACATTGACCTCGTCAATCTGGCAGCCGGTGCGGGATTCATGATCCTGCTGGTGACGTCCAATCTGCTGGGTGTACGCAATATTCTGTGGTATGGACTGCTGGGAATCGGCGGCCTGTGGCTGGCGTTCCTCTTATCAGG
>DOFS01000387.1:4452-13296 GCA_003523945.1 Nitrospiraceae bacterium
ACGATTCCTGCCAATGTGAAGATCTCGGACAAGGGATTTGTTTCACGCATTAAGGCCTTGGGGGACAGATTCGAGATGGCCAGAAGCAATGATGTCTCCCTGGTGACCGATGAGCAGCTCCATGCGCTTGAAGACATTCGCGCGGTGGCCAGGGAGGCACTGACTCCGCTCCAACGGCTGGAGCATGGCATGCACCCCTTCGTGGCGTTTGTGGTGATGCCGGTCTTTGCGTTGGCGAATGCCGGGATTAGCTTTCCGGCTGACTTCCTGGATCAATTGGCCAGTCCGGTCACATTAGGAGTGACATCAGGACTGCTGGGAGGAAAGGTGTTGGGCATCATGGGCATGTGCTACATCCTGATACATTTTCAGTGGGCCTCTTTTCCGGAACAGACTGGCTGGCGGCACCTCTTTGGTGCTGCGATGCTTGCCTCGGTGGGGTTCACGATGTCGTTGTTTATCACCGGACTGGCTTTCACCGATGACGCATTGATTCTCCAAGCCAAGTTGGGCATCCTGCTGGCCTCGTTGATCGGTGGGGTTTCGGGATACTACCTGCTTCGGCGGGCAGGGGAATCGTCTCAATAGACTGTGGAAGGTGCAGTGCGGGTTGCAAAAAGGATAAAACCAGGGGCTGGAAAGGCTTCAGGAAAATTATTTGCGAGAGCTATCTCTACAAGACGGCATTAAACGCTTGAAGCTTTTTCTAGCTACCGGGATTCAATGAGTTGGATCGCATGCTCTGCAGCCGACCGAACTTCCGGATCGGTTTCTTTTTCCAATAATATTGTGAGTGGCGAGAGAAACGTGGTGTCGCCAATCTTGCCAAGTTGAGTCAGGGCAGCCCCTCGTTCATTGGGTTGCGCCTTTCTGGCAACCATCCATAAGACATCCTGCGCTTCAGGCGTGTGAAAGGACCCTTCTCCCAGTCCCTGGATGATTTTGATCCTGGCGCGCTGCTGGACAAGAGCCTGGGTTGCGCCTCGGGCCCCGGCTGAATTCACGGCATCCTCTTGGTTATAGGGGCGGACTAAAACTTCCAGTAGGGTCTCCTCTTCATCCTGGCCGCCATGGATGTGTCCTCGAATGAGATCTCCTACAAAACAATAAAAGGGATCTTCTTCCAGATTGCCGATCGTGTCCCAATACAAACTGCCGAGGGGAACGGCATTGGGCTGTGCGTCAAATTGGTGAGTAAAGATCTCGCCTAATCCTTCATGGACCAACCGCATCTGGTAGCGGATGGCTGTCGCCTGTTCCAATACCTGAAACTGTCCGCTGGGGTATTCCTCATATTCAATCAGGAGATTGGCATCATGCGGCTGGTTAGGGTCGAAGACTACCTGGAACCCGGCATCCTCCAGTTTCAATTTCAAGGTGATACCCACATTGTAGGGCGGGGCCGGCACATCCAGCCATGTTGAGACGGTGCCGGTCACCAGAATGGTGTGAATGTTCCGTAAAACCTTTTGATCTTCCTGAGACCATTTGGGTACGCCGGGTGACCTCTCATTTGCCAGAAGGGTATTCGTGAGAGAAATCGTCAGGGCCAGCGTGACCAGCACGGCAGACCAAATCCCTAAATTCTTCAGGTACCGATTCGAGTGTCCCTGTCGTTGTCGCTGTGCATCTCTTTTTTGTTGTTGCCGTTTAGGGGGTACGAAAAAAATTCTAGTCGGGTTGCATCGGCTGAGAAGATGAAGCATGTGAAGCTCCACGTGGTTGCCTGTCTCTGATCGATTCAAAAATTCACTGAGTGTTGTATTTACCCTATCAAGGCCTGTTCAAAAATTCAAAATTTTCCTGATCTCATGAAAATCCGACTGTTGAGTTTTTATTAGAGATCCCTGGCTTGACTTATTTCATCGATTGACAAAAAATCTCCTCTCGGCTATTCCAGGGCCTGTGTTGGAAGACGAACTGAAACGGCAGACTCGACGACGCTGACATTTGTGGAACTCTAACCCGGAGGAATCTTCATGCCCACACCCCCGCAGCATCCGTATCATCCGATCATTTACGTCCGCGGCTTTGCCGCTACTCAGGGTGAAATCGAGGAGACGGTGGCTGACCCATACATGGGCTTTAACATCGGCTCCACCAAGTCGCGTGTGGCCTGGACCGGCGACGTCAAGCGCTTCTACTTCGAGTCCCCCCTGGTGCGATTGATGGGTGATCGCGATTACGAGGACGTCTTCGTGGATGGGGACGACCTGGTGGCGGCCGAGCGTGCCGACCATCCCGTCCCATACCGCTCGATCATCATCTACCGTTATTACGACGAAGCGTCGAAGGACTTTGGCGACGGCAAGACACCGCCGATCGAGCATTTTGCCAAAGGTCTGGGCAATCTCATACTTCGCCTGCGCGAAAAAGTCTGCGCGAATAAGGACAACAAGGTCACCCCCAAAGACTTCCGTGTCTATCTTGTGGCCCACTCCATGGGCGGGCTGGTCTGCCGGGCCTTCCTGCAGAATTCAAAGCTCGGCTCAGCGGAGGCGCGCGGCGCGGTGGACAAACTCTTCACCTACGCCACCCCGCATAATGGGATCGACATGCGCATCGTGCGCAATGTGCCGGGCTGGCTCTCGTTCGGCGATATCAACAATTTTAATCGTGAACGAATGGCTGGATACCTGGCTGTGCCCAAAGGCGATGACGTCTCGATTGTCAAAAACTTTCCCCCCGAGCGCATCTTCAATCTGGTCGGTACCAACCCTGGTGATTACACGGTGGCCGGCGGCATTTCCGCTTGGGCGGCAGGGGACGCCAGTGACGGGCTGGTGCGCATAGAAAATGCCACCACGCACGGGGTTGGCTCAGACGGCAAGGATGTGAATTCGCCGCGCGCCTTCGTACACCGTAGTCACTCAGGTCATTACGGTATTGTCAACTCCGAAGAAGGCTATCAAAACCTTACGCGGTTTTTGTTCGGTAAACTGCGAGTGGACGGCATTCTGGATATTGATGACATCACCTTGCCTGTGGAAGTGCAAAAAGCGCACGAAGACGGCCAGAAAGTACGTGCGTCCTATCAGTTCGAGATTGCGGCCAGCGTGCGCGGCTGTCAATGGCAGATGACGCGACGGGAAGTGCGTGAGCACTCTGCGATCTTCCGCAGCTACGAGGAACTCTTTCCCGGGAAGGCCGGCACCAAGCGCAAGCCGGACCGCTCGAAGAGTCCGCACCTCTTCTCTATTTTCCTGGACCCGGGTAAAAGCGTTAAATCTTCCAAGTCGGTCAGCTTCGCCTTCGATCTCAAGGTCCTTGTACCCGATTATGTCGTAGATGGCCTGCTCTTCATGAAGCGGCACTACGAGGGTGGGTTCATCTATCGCCAATTGATTTTGGTCGAGGCCTTTCCCGATAAGGGAAGTCCGAGTGGGTGGCGGATCAAGTACGGCTTTCAGGACATGAATCCCGGCAAACCCGGAAAAGACGCAGAGACCCGCCCGGTCATCAAGGGAAAACCGGGTGCAGGCATCGCCTTTGATATCCCCATCGAGCAGAACGCCCGCCCTGGGCTGGTTGGAACCTTACGCATTGAAGCCAGGCCCTGGGCTTGAGTCGGGGATGACGGGAATTGGTCATGGCGCATTGTTTGCGCCGTAATATTGTCACTGGGTGCAGTTTTGGGTTGTCTGAGTTAAACTCACATAATTGAAATTGAGAGGTATCGTGATGAATACGAAGCTGAGAGAACTTCCAGTCGACGAGCGCATCAAGCTCGTTGAAGAATTGTGGGATAGCATTGCCTCCGATCAGAAGGTGCTACCACTTACCGACGAGCAAAAGGCGGAACTGGACAAACGTCTCGACGCTTACGAAGTCGATAGAAGCCGTGGTTGCATCGCGACCGAATCTATCGCGAAAATTCGGCGCAAGTTGTGACCTTTGAGGCACTCCGGCAGCGCCTTTCCAATAAGGGGATAAACACGGGCACGTGTTAAGGTAAAAATGGTCGGTATAAATAGCATGAACTTCCAAAAACTCTTTATCGACACGAATGACTACTACAGACTTGCGAATATTTGGTGGGGTGATGAAAGCGTGCAATTTCATGGATACATAGAAGGTTATAAAAAGGGAGCTGATGCACTTGTTGAAAAAGCAATTACATCAAACAATATTTCAATTCTTGATACTTTGGTCTATCCGGCATTGTTTCTCTATCGTCAATTCCTGGAGCTTCAAATAAAACGCATTATTCTTTTGGATTCAGAAAAAACCCATGATGAAAAAAAGGATGTTATAAATATTGTTGGCCATAATTTAAAGAAAGCTTGGGAGGAGGTAAAACAAGTATCAATGATTGTTTTGATGAGGGTGATAATTCAATTGCTGAAATTGAGGAATTAATTCTGGAATTTCACCAATTCGATGAAGCTTCATTGAATTTTAGATATCCGGTTAGGAAGAAAGATCTGCAGGTAGCCTTCCATAATTGTAAACGATTTGATCTTCAGGTAGTAAAAGATCAGATGGATAGAATTGAGGAATTTTTTTTCGATGTAAATGAGGTACTTTTGGCAAATCAAGAGTCTGCTGCAGAAGACATGAGAGAATTTTTCGATTGAATCCTATTTGTTTCTGCTATTGAATTGACTGCGAAAACCGAACCAGGGGCTTTGAGTCCCGGCGCTGGTGGGTTGCACAGTGCCAAGGACTCGGACGATTTCAGTAGGGCAAGCATTGACGAAAACCCAATCAAGCTCCTGTAAAATTTAATAAAATGGCGCGACCATTTTTTAACTCATCCATTCAAGAGCTCGAAAGACAGTTTCATGAAAATAACAATAATCATAAAGTTCTTCAGACCCTACAAGAGGAGTTAACGTATAGAAAAACTCCGCGTGCAAAAAAATTAGCTGATCAAGTAAAAAATCGACTTGATTTGTTTGGATCCCCGCCAATCACTCATGAACCGAAATCACAGGAACCTCCACCACCTTTACCTCAATCCCCTCAACCGACCGCTCATTCGGATGAACGACCGCCTCCCGACCAGCCATCCAAGAAAGTTCCCAATGGGAGCGGACCATTACGGCCAGAGCCCCCCAAAGGCCCAACCATACATCCACCAGTTAGCAATCGACCGGAAGATATCTTATCCGCATGGACAGCCTTGGAAATTCTCTCGCCTCCATCCTTTATTCGGCCTGAGGATTTAGCCAGTGGGGACCGCAGGCGCGTCGCTTCTCTTGGCGAATCGCCCCTCCCATGGGAACGAAGCGAACGGTCACGCCCAAATTACCGTCTCTACTACCAGGTCGTTCTAGGGGCAATAAAAATGGAACCAGCTGTGGGGCTGCTCCTTGAGCGATATGGCGACACGCGCCCGGAAAGGCCAAGCACGAGAGGTAAGGCTGTGCTCGCCATTGTCGTGGTTAATCGGCAAGGGCAGCTTGTGGATTCACCTGCTGTGGGTATTTCAAGTTTTGGTTGGGGTGTAATGACTGCACTGAAAGGGGAACTGGCAGATCTCGCAAACTGGCCCAGCGTTGAGTCAAAACTAGTGGAAAAAATTGAAAAAAGACTTTTAGGTGTGATGACAGGAAATGAAGATGAAAGTGAACTCAGGAAGCGCCCCCTTACGCAAGCGGTATTGATGGCCGCATATAACGCCCTGGTTCAAGAACTGGATTTGCCAAATGATTGGGTCGAGCCCCCCGAATTCGCCATTCGTTCCTATACCTTTTTTAAAGACCCTAACCCGCCGGAACCCCTTCTTCTCAACAGCTTCTTTCTCGCAGACCTTGCCATCGCTCGAACATTATTCTCCGAAGGTAAGGCCACGCCGAATCTCAAACGTTATCTCGGTGTTGAAGGTCCACACACCCCTCTTGATCTGCTTGGAGCCCCTACCGCATTAGCGGAAGCTGTGAGTCCGGCCCTTACCCCATTGGGGCGTTGGCCTGGACAAGGCCGGCAGCCGCTTGTCTTACTCCAGCAAGCAGCCGTTAATCTGGCATTTCAGGAGACATGCACCGGAGGATTGCTCGGCATAAATGGTCCGCCTGGTACAGGAAAGACAACGCTGCTCCGTGATTTGGTTGCTGGGATAGTTGTCAAGCGGGCGAAAGCCATGGTGGCGTTTAACGATCCTGAGAAAGCCTTCGACCATTCTGGACAAAAGCTTAAAGCCGGCAATGGCTGGATTCACCTTTATCGGTTGAACCAATCTCTCCGTGGGTTCGAGATGGTGGTTGCATCATCAAACAATAAAGCGGTTGAAAATGTGAGTGCAGAGCTGCCCACCCTTGCTGCCATTGCAACCGATGCGACTGAACTGCGTTATTTCAAGACCCTCTCTGATGCTCTTCATCAATCTGAAACATGGGGGACCATTGCTGCTGTGCTCGGCAATGCACAGAACCGCAGCCGATTTAAGCAGATCTTTTGGTGGGACGACGACAACGGACTGAATAGTTACCTTCGTGCGGTTGGGGGTTCAGTGCAGGAATTAGAGACCGTTGATCCGGAAACGGGTAAGCCAAAACGCCGTAAACCAATCATTGTTGATGCCGAGAGCCCACCAATCGGCCGTGAAGAAGCACTCAAACGATGGAAGGAGGCACGACAACGGTTCCGGAGTGCTTTGGAGAAGAGCCGTCAGTGTCAGTCATGGTTGGAAAGCCTGCACATTGACTTGAACCGATTGCCAGCGTTGGATCGTGAGGAAGCTGATGCTAAGGTCAAGCGTGATGCTGCGCTAGAAATAGTTCGACGGCTCAAAGGTATGGGGGCGAAAGGCCTGCAAGTATTCTCAGACATTGCCCTTCAGCTTCCAAGTCCAGAAGATGATCTTCGTAAACACGATTTGGCGAAACCGGGATTTTGGGCACGATTATTTAGGACCAAATCTATGCGAAAGTGGATTGAACTACGGAATGCTTTCCTGGAATGGCAGAATGTCGAAAATGACTGGGAAAAAGCTTGTGCAGAGAATCATCAGGTGAAGCAACGAATTGCTGATGCTCAGCAAAAACATGGTGTTGTTCTTATGGGCCCCTCATTCTTCGATCTAGAGCATGGAAAGCGCCATCAAATGACGCCGTGGTTTTCACCAGATGCACAACGCCTGCGCGACGAAGTTTTCATTTCGGCCATGGCTGTTCACCGTGCCTTCATTGACACAGCTGCCAAGCCTTTACGGCATAATCTCGGAGCTCTAATGAATGTTTTTACATCGCAAACCCTTCCTGGACCAGAGAAACAGGCATTGTTGCCAGACTTGTGGGCTTCACTCTTTCTCGTGATTCCGTTGATCTCGACGACATTCGCTTCTGTCAACAGAATGCTTGGCAAGCTGCCGCTCCAAAGCCTCGGCTGGTTGCTTGTGGATGAGGCAGGACAAGCATTGCCACAGGCTGCCGTAGGGGCCATCATGCGTACACGCCGGGCAGTCATGGTTGGCGATCCCGTGCAGATTGAGCCTGTGGTGGTGCTTCCTGATTCGTTGACAAACGCCATCTGCCGCTGTTTCGGTATAGACCCTGACCACTATGGGGCCCCATCAGCCTCGGTACAAACCCGTGGTGACGCTGCATCTACCTACGCCAGTGAGTTCCAAACCAGGACCGGCAGTCGAAGTGTCGGGGTCCCGTTATTGGTGCATCGCCGATGTTCAGAACCCATGTTTAGTATCTCAAACTCAATTGCCTACTCAGGGTTAATGGTATCAGCAAAATCGCCCAAACCGTCTCCCATCCAAGACGTATTGGGTTCTTCCAAATGGATTCATATAGAGGGCAATGGTGAGGGTCATTGGTGCCAAAAAGAGGGAGAGGAAGTGTTCCGCCTGCTTCGTCAATTAAAAGATGCCGGAGTAATCCCAGATCTCTATATCATCACCCCGTTTGTGAATGTGGCAGACCATCTACGACGAGGGTTGCATGATAGTAAACTAATGAGCGGATGGGTTGAGCAAGACTCCTGGCAATGGACCAACGAGCGAATTGGGACCATTCACACAGCGCAGGGGCGGGAAGCTGAGGCAGTGATTCTTGTCTTGGGGGCCCCTCACCCGACACAAACCGGAGCTCGTAGCTGGGCCGGAGGTCGCCCGAACTTGCTGAACGTGGCTGTTACTCGAGCAAAGGAAGTCATTTATGTCATTGGTAATCGCCAGCTGTGGCGAGAAGCTGGGTTGTTCCAAGAACTTGATAAACGATTTCCTTGAGGGGCTATACCCTATAGAATAAAAAGAGGTTATCAGGTTGATGCCCAGGTTCTTGTAGGAGCGGAGAACAAAAATGACTTAGGAAAACATATTCACCCGTCGCATTAATCACGCTCAAGGCGTTTCCTTATCCACTGTGGGTCTCTTCCTCCGTATAGGACGGCTAAAATCGCCACAGTATTTTGCTCCACCAGGTAAAAGATTTTGTAGGGGAACCGTTTGATGAGATGTCGACGGATTCCACGATATAGTTCGGGATAAACCAACGGCGTTCTTTCTAGAAACCGGAAACCAGCATCCAGTTGCAAAAGAAAGTCATGCCCCAAGCCTTTCCTTCGTTCTTCATACCATCGAAACGCCTCGGAAAGGTCCTGTTCCGCTTTTGGAAGAACGGTCAGGTTAAAGGCCATCTTAGCGGGTTATTCGTTTGAAAACCGATTCCCATGGAGAGCCGGCGGCGGGGTTCTGATGATAGGCATTGAGCCGTTCATCCAGTAAGGTCTTTTCTTCTTCCGTGAGTTCCACCACGTCAGCCTGACTTGCAATAGTATCCCAAATATCCTCCACAAGTTGGATGCGTTCTGGAATGGATAAGCGAAGAGCATCGGCTGCGGTCAGTTTATTCATCGTCTCCTCCCATCGTACAATGGCTTCGTCCTGAA
>DOFS01000384.1 GCA_003523945.1 Nitrospiraceae bacterium
CTTTTTCCCCCAACACCCACATATGGGCTATCAAGTGGAGGTCATTGCTCCGAATGATTCTATTGCACTTTTTGCCTTGTCTTGAATGAACTGATTCGCAAGTCGGTCTGGGCCACGTTCATGGGAGAGATATGGCCCAGGTAATGCGGGGATAAGCATATCAATCTCATGGGGTCAGACATATTGGCCGATTAATGTGGCCTAACAAGCATTCATTTTCTAGAGGAATCACAGCATATGCCCAAGATTATTCCTGATCCAAGTTTAGAGGTGGTGCTGCCTCCAAATTTGAATCATGTGTATTTTGCCGAGGCCAGACAGCATCCGTTCCGGTTTCAGGCCCAAAGGTTTCATCTGGTGAATGCCTGGTGGTTGGCGGAGGCTGCCTTGCTGGCGTATGCGGAAAAGGATTTTGCCATTCCTCAATACACACAGGCCGGCTTGAACGTGGAAGGTAATCAGCCCTTTAGCGTTGGAGGAAGTACCCAGTGCTATGTGGCCCACAATCATGATGTGGTGATTGTGGCCTTTCGCGGCACCCAGGTGCTGAAGCGGGTGGCAGATAAACTTCCAGGTGAGATCTGGCGTCAGGTTATCAAGGATCTGTGGGTGGACGGAAAATTTCGTTTAGTCGTATCTGGTCAGGGTGGATCTGTGCATGAGGGCTTTAAAATGGCATTGGATGAGGTGTGGGAATCACTCAAGTCGTATTTAGATGGATTGAAAGAGGAAGAGCCAACTCGAACGTTTTGGTTTACCGGCCATAGTCTTGGGGCTGCCTTGGCCACATTAGCTGCCGACCGGTATGGTGATTCACAAGGGCTCTACACCTTTGGGTCTCCGTTGGTCGGAGATGAGGGATTTGCGCGAGATTTCCAGATGAGTGCGTATCGATTTGTGAACAATAATGATGTAGTCGCTCGAGTCCCACTCTGGGGTCCCCATGCGTTGAACCTGTTGAAGTGGGGTCGTTATGAACACGTCGGTCTCCTCAAATACATCGATGAAACTGGTATGCTTTTCGATAACCCCTCCATATTGGAACGGGTACAACATGGTGCAGGAGGTCAGGTTCAACTGCTACGTGATGTGATGAATCAGTGGTCCAATGGCGAATTTGAAGTCATTCCCCTTGATTGTTTTAATGATCATGCTCCTTTGTATTATGCCCTCCGTATTTGGAATTGTTATGAACAGGAACTTCAAGGCCTCTAAGGGTTGAAGGCAACTACCCAATGCTCATTTTGCATTTGTGACTGTAGCTGAAACGAAATCAGTCAATTTGGTGAGGAACGGCCCTACGGTTTCAGGGATTTATGGGGTTGGAATCATCTGGAAACTAATTTTAGATCTGTTCAGGCGGGAGGGTGGAATGATGAGAAGAGCCGATGATGGTTTTGACTCTATGGCGTGGTGAAAAATCCTCATTCTTGAAGAAGTCTTTCGGTTTTAAACGATGCGGGATTCAATCAAGGCAAATGACAAAAAATTGGCACTTTCAAACAGGAAATCCAGGTTTTGAGGCTTTTTCTATTTTTCTTTCCATATTGGTTATTTCTGCCTTCGAGATACGGGAATTATCCTGATATGGCGAAAATACTGAAGAAAAAGACCATCTCACCCCATTTACTCTGGGTAAGTTGCATGTCTGGGGCAAAGCTTTCTGGTCCTCTTATCGAACATCAGCTATCTTCTTCTCTTCTCTTGTGCTAGCTTGACGGTACTTATCGCCTGGGGCTTGGCGGTGAGCAATCAAATTATCAAAGCCCGTAACCGGTGTTGTTTTGCCCGAGAGATTACTCGGAAGTGTCTGTCCACTGTCGCATGAAAGCAGCGTCCGCGGCCTACTCCTTCGGCATGTTTTACCCTTCTCGAGCCTAAGACAATATCATCTTTCAAAAGGAGGACCCCCATGGGTTCAAAATTGTATGTAGGTGGGTTGCCGTATTCAGCGACTCAAACAGAATTAACCGACCTCTTTTCGGCACACGGAACCGTCCAATCAGCAAACGTTATCAGTGACAAGTTCACCGGCCAATCGCGCGGGTTCGGATTCGTTGAAATGTCTTCCGGAGAGGAAGCGCAAGCCGCAATTTCAGCCTTAAACTCAACAGAGTTTGGCGGCCGAACATTGACGGTAAACGAAGCTAAACCCCAAGCTCCACGCACTGGTGGGGGGGGAGGCTTTGGCGGTGGTGGCGGGGATTTTGGCGATAAACGTCGCAGCCGCTTCTAATACGAGCACCAATACGCCTTATAAAAGGGAGAGATCAAAGAGATCTCTCCCTTTTTTTGTCGAAAATTCAGCAGTTGGAAGGTCTGGGCAAAAGCCAAATCTGCTTCATTGTGTAGCCCATAAAGTGCCCCCTGATCCATCAAGGAATCCTCTAAAACAAAGAATGGGTGAAGACTAGAATTTTCGTTTAGGCCACGTCCGGGTGAGAGGAGGCAGGTTCCTGCCACCGTACTCTTGGATAAATGCGCAAGTGCGAAAAGCCTTGGAAGGTGGGGCGGTGTGATCACCACGGTAGAACCGGCAGACAGTGGTGGAGCTCAAGGGTGATCATGGCCTTGGGAAGACTTCAGTGTGTGATCAGACCATCTACCCGCCAACTTTTTTAGGGCTTAACGGCCGACGGTCAGCAGCAGAAAAGGGAATCACGAGACTATAAGGGCGCTAAAACCTCTTCTGCAAGCTATTCCAAATTGTGGACCCCATTGGGCATTTCACTACGGCTTTTATCAGTGACTCCACGGTCTCGTCGATAAGTGCCGGTAATTTGGGGAGATCGGATCCGATTATGTTCCAGGAACTTCTTGGTTGGTTGTCAGGTTTTGTTGATGTAAATAATCAAATAGGATCTCTGCCGTGATGGTGTGTCCATCCAGCGTCAGGTGCCACACATCATAAAAACTCCGACCCTTGTCCAGCATGAAGATTTTTTCCTTTCCATGCCGGCGAAAGGGTTCCAGCAAATCCAGGCAATGCAGGTTTTTATTTCTGCAGTAGTCGGCGAAAAGATTTTGAGGGAAATGTGGATAATGTGTATCGAGTTGATAGGCGAGAGGGAAGATCATGATAACCAGAGGAATATGATCTTCGGAAACAGCCAGGTTGATCTGGTCATACATACCTGTCAGCCATTGCCATTCTTCTGAATCCGCATGAGTGATGACTTCAATGCTGATGTTATCTTCACCTGTCAGGTACGTGGGTATTTCATCAGATAACTTTGGGATCTCAGGAGGTGGGAAAAGGGCGGCCCATCGATTGGCGACAAATTGGTAAGTGCGGGTTTTAAATATCATTCCTGGGAAAAGTGCGCGCACGCCTTGTAGCTTTTTTCGGCGTGAATCTTCTCGTTGGTTCAGACGGGGTTGAATGACATTCCGATCATAATCTTTGTTGGGAATGGCCTCTTCGGGAATGTCGGGAATGGCATTGTAGGCGAAGTTGTTCCAGTGTAAACGGGGGTTGACCACATCGTTCATGCAAAATGACAGAATCACGAGGTCCGGGTTAAATTTTCGGCCTTCGGATAAGTAGTAGTGAAGTTCATTATATGGCGTGTAACCAGATACGCCTGTGTTTATTACTTCCACCATCTGGCCGCTGTCTTTCAGTAAGGATTCCAGCTTGTTGGGGAAGGTCGAGGCAGTGGGAACAGCTTTGCCGAAGGGGATAGAATCGCCCAACACCAGAATTCTAAAACTGCCTTCGGGTTTTTCAGCAGAAAAATTGTCATCGCGTAAACCGTGAGCGTTGATGTCGTGGTGAGCGGGATTATTCTGGTAAAGGTATGGTTTGGTGGTCGTGACACGTTGAGGAGTGACCTCGTTTTCCGGTTCAGGTTTGCTTTGATAGATTGAAAAAGCGATTTCAGCAAAAAACAGAAAAATAACGAGCGATAAAATGATTAGGCTCAGATTTAGAATTGTGTTGCGGAGGCGTTTCATGTGTTTGAAGGGTGATCTCCAGGATTTACGTAAATAGTCATGCCATTCGCTGCAGCGTTCTGCGAGGAAAGGAGTGGACTATGGGCAAGTTCTTCCGGTTTGACCAGTCGATTGTACGTAGGGAAGATTGCGATATTTACGAGTACCGTATTATCGTTGTTGCAATGACTGCGCTGCCATACAGCCCCTTTCAGGCTCAGGCACATTTCGGGGCACTGAATGCTACGTCCAAACATTTTTTAACAAGTTCCGGGCATTATTCCCCTTTGGGAAAACATTGGGAGGGCAGATGAGTTATGGGTGCCGACGTTTCTTCGCAAGTGCAGCAGCCACACTCACGGGTATCCCAATTCCTTTAGATCCTGTACCGACTGCATCCGGGACAACAATAAAATTTTCGGCTAACCTTAACCTTTTGATACTCGGCTAGTATCTTGAAATGGGACAAACACCACTATTTTCGAGTATTTAATGCTAGCTCCCGGTTAATAAAATTGCAACTGAGTTCTTGACTAATCCCTAGCACATGAAAGTATGACCTGCGAGTTTCCTCATCTTCCTCAGCTAGTTGAACCATGTCCGCAAGTCCGGTTCGACTCAGTGCTGAGCCAAACTGCAGCCACACTGAGATGAAATCTTAACCAGCCATCTCCTTGGACTTGTTCCTGCTCGCGCACAGCGTGCGTCCATTTCAGTCCCGATAAAATGGCCAGCTCATTCCGGAAATAAAATGATTGCGGCTTTGTAATCCTCTCCTGAAATCTTGCCACCTGTTAGCCTTATTGCTGACGATATTGACGAGGGCTCCCGTATTGCAACGCTTGATGCGGGCGCACCTCATTCTACCAGCGCATCCATTTATGAATTCCTTGTTTGGCCTCCTCGAAGCTGCCAAATCGAGATTGCCAGATTCTCTCTTCTTTGAGTCTCCGTAAGAACCGTTCAATGAACCCATTCTGTTGCGGCGACGGGGTAATAAGCTCCGGCGCCAAGCAATAGGCTCGACAGGCTTGGCGTAAGCGGCGCTCTGAAATATCAATCGGTGGCCACTTTGAAGGACCGGCGTAGAACCAACGGGACGAAGTGTGACGAAGCGTGTGAGACTAGCCGCCTCGATTGCTCGTTCCGCTTCTTGGGCCCGTCCACGCAAAGCGAACTCATCGCCAATAATCTTGCGATCATGACCATCAATCACGGCGGATAATGCCCCTAGACAGCCTGTCCCCAGGGAATAGGAATCATATCCATGGCCCAGCGGCCATTACTCTGGCCCGTCTGACTCCGACGGCACTGGCGCTCGAGGCTGTGAGGTCCCGGTGCGTTGATACAACAACCACCGCTTTAGTGGTAAGGCCCGATATACGGCGTTGCGGTTAATGTATGCCCGTGGCGAACTCGTAAGAGTGCTACAGGGGGCGATACACATATGTCGGATATTCTTGAATCAGCGGCACTAGCTTTGGCAACAAGTTCCTCAGAGAACGTCGCACGAAGCAGCTTCCCCTTGGTCGGCCGATGAAGCGTCGATCTACTTACCTGTAGAAGCCGACAAGTAGTTCGTTTAGTGATGGCCGGCATAGTGGCTCTCACGCGTCGGGCATCTCCTGCACTATAGGGTACGGTTTGATGGCCTCCCGTAACCCATCATTCTCCACCACTAGGGCTCCAATCTTTTGTTGGAGCTTTTCCATCTGTTCATCTTTCAGACCTTCCTTAGCTTTGGGGTGGCGCCGCAAGGCATTCTCCGCTGCACGGCGATATTGGCCTTGCCAGTTCTCTACGTCAGAAACCCATAGTCCATGTTGTCAAGCGATTTCTGCCACCGACGTCTCTCCTTTGAGAATTCTAAAGGCCAATGCCACACGGCGTTTGGCGGTCTAGCCTTTAATGAGGTCTTTCGCATGTGTTCCCATCATGCTGGTCTTCCTCTGCTTTTGGGGACACATCTAAAAAGAGCTGTGGACTTGCTTCGTTTTCGTAGACACTCAGCCTAGTTTTGCCATCTGCTGCTCATACTCTGCTGGGCTGATATTGCCCAGGTGTTGATGGCGTCGCGCCCGATTAAAAAAAACCTCAATATAATGATAATGAAAAATTCTGTTCGCACGGTTTCATGAGTTTTAAAGATATGGCGGCGAACTTTCTCCTTCTTCAGGCTCTCGAAGAAGGACTCGACTGCCGCGTTATCATAACAGTTCCCTCTGCGACCCATGCTGGGGAGCAACCCATGCGTCTGGCAGATCCGATTCCATTCATCGCTACTGAACTGCGACACCTGATGCGAGTGGATAATAATGTCATGCTCGGGCCTGCCTCGCCACATGGCCATCAGTAAGGCGTCCAGCACGATCTCTTTGGCCAAAGTCGCCTTCATCGACCAATCAATAATCCTACGCGAGTATAGATCCATCACCACTGCCAGGTAGAGCCACCCTTCGTCGGTCCAAATATAGGTGATGTGGGTCACCCATGCCCGATCCGGTCTGTTCATCGCAAACTGGTGGCGCAATCGATTCGGTGCCGTCACCGCCGGCTTGGTTGAGCGGACGCCTGGTTGCTTGCCGCGCTGGGCGCGGATCTTGTGCCGCTTCATGGGCTTGGCACTTCGATTGTTGCCCACCCGCTCCCCGACCTCACGCAGACCGCAGAGAATGCGAGGGGCACCATAGGTGCGGCCATTGGCCTAATGCGACTCGCGGATCGGACCCAACAGACGGTCATCGTCTTGCGACCGCTGGGACGGGGGCGTTACACCCACGCATAATATCAACTGCGCGAGACCCCCAACACGCGACACGTCGGCTGAACCGCATACCGGTCCTGATGCTGTAGGAGGAACGCATACCTCACTCGGGGTTTTCGCGGAGTACGCGGCCGCTTTTTTTTTGAATGTCCCGCTCCTCGTGTACCCGACTAGGTTCCACTTTCAGCTTGAGGTTCTCGCGCCGGACCTCTTGGAGCTCGGCCTCATATCGATCGGTGGCGGTGGGGTTGTAGACTTTTACCCACTTGAACAGACTTTGAACGGAAATCCCCAATCGCTTCGTCACATCACCTACCGAGAACCCCGCTCGAAAACTTGCTTGACCGCCTCTTCTTTGAACTCATCGGCAAAGCGCCCCTTCGTAATACCGCATCCTCCCTTGCTTTAAATTAAAGTATAGGAGTGTCTACCGAATCGGAGGAAGTCCAGACTGGGATAGATTTTATTGAAATAATTTAATATAAGACTGATTGGACCTCCTCGGTATAAGTGGATCCTTAGTTTACGGAAATTCCCACTATTTAATCAGGATTAAGGATTTTACAAATGTAGAATAGTGATTTAACGGCGTCTTTTTTTTGAGGGATTAAAGTATATAGATATTCATGAAATTTTGAGGGATGAAAATGATAAAAATTTTACTATGGGGTCAGGCTTCAAAATTATTCGTGTTTATTTTCCTATTCTTATTTCAGCATTTCCCCATCCTGTCCCACACATCACTATTCCATTATTTATAGAACTTCTACAAATTTATCACTTGATTGCTTACTAAATTAAAGGATGACAGGAAAGATGAATGATAATTTGAAAACACTTACCCATCAATATGTTGCTGTTAATAATGCTATTCGAGCTGTATTCACCTTTGATCAAAAGGATCCTTCCGTATTCGGAGCTAGTAGAGTTGCGTCGCTTTTCAATGCGGCACAATATGCAAGAGCAGCTTATGATTTGCGAAGTTCAGGTGAAGTTGTTTCAGACCCTAGGCTCATAGAAAGCTATTTTTCTGATGTGCCCAAACCATTTTTTTTAGTTGAGTTAGACGAGATTAAATTAAGTCAACTAATTAAGCTATATGGTCCTGATCTCATGCGAGCAAATATTATAAGTGCTAACCTTATAGAGACCGATTATCAGCCTCTTGTCGCCGGTGGTGCCTGTATACTTGAAACGTGGGCCACCAGATTATTGGATAAGCCAATTTTAAAAAATAATCCTGGGTTACGAAAAGAAGTATTGCATTTACTTCTTCAAAATGCACCCTATTATTCTCATGTGACTGGAACAATGATAGCTGGGTCTAATGCTGAATATTCACTTATGTATGATGAGACTTTCCCTTGGTTTTTGACCGTTTATGACTTAGGCAAAAAACCTGGGTTATCTCAAAAAGAATGGAATGTCGGAATAGCGGAAGAGATGTGTAAGGAGTTCTATGATGAAATTTATGCCGCAATACAGAGAAGATCAACAATGGTGTCTAATAATAGGTTGAAAATATTAAGATTGCCATTTTCTGATTTGCAGCTTGAAAAGGAAGGCCATTTAAAGTCTTGGTTTTTGGACTACAGCGTTACTTTACCTTTTGAATTTAAAGAATTTTTTCCAAAACATTATCATGGTGATAGTTTTTTAGGTGCTCATGTGCGTTATACATATGTAGGTCCACAGATATTGAGCATTGTAAAGAAACGAATCTCTACTATTGGTGTAGATTTAAATAAATTTGATTTACATGTAAGGACCAAACAGGACGACCATTTAACAGAGGGTAAACGAATAAACAGAATTTTGCTAAAAGGAATTCAAGGAGAAGATAAAGGTTTTTTGAAAAAATATTCTAATATATGTGATTTAGCGATCTATGTTTGGCATATGAGAAATTGGCATAAAAACAAAAATGGTTTTATTGGATTTACAGACTTTTCTTTCAAGGGAAACATAGTCCATGACACTATTAATTTAGCCAAAGGTAATAATAGTGATCCAAAGTATGAGGAGGATTTGTGGGATTTATTGAACTCGCCTTTGAGGCTACATAAAGATAATGTCGATCAACATTTTGGTTACCTAGATAAATATATTGAACCGGTATATGTATATGAAGAAGTAGCTTCTCAAATAATCGGATTAGAAAAGAGGATACAAAAGCTTAGAATGAAAATAGAAAGTATTTCTTTGCTTGCCCAGGAAAGGGAAATAATAAGAGATATATTGGAGGAGTTTGTATCTGAAGTAGGCAATGGGTCAAGAAAAACGATTACTGTTCATTTTTCGATTATTGAAGAGGCGTTTAAAACTACAAAGGTCGTAGAAGAATTAGAAGAACATTTATATAAGCTTGAGAAAAGGTATGGAAAAAGAAGCGTAGTGGCAAAAGTGTCTTGTTCTTTCGAATTTTTCAAAAGGCTGAATAATGAATTAACTGTTGAAGTTGATGGTGAAATTATTCGGATAAGTTTACCAATGGAGGAAAAATATTCTGATTTATTGAAAATACTTGCATATGAACTAAATAATGAGGTTATTGAATATGAGCGCCAAGCAAGGACCGAAAAGGATGCATTGGCTCAACTACAAAATGAAGATGAGCAAATAATCAAGCAAGTGCATGATATTTCATTTCATAATATAGATTTGTCGATTTCAAAACCAACTCTTTTCCCCTTAAGAGACAATATGGTTTTTGGGCATGCGGTTCAATTGTCTTTTGATTCCAATATTAGTAACTTTATAATAGATGTTCAAAAAATTGAAGATAGTAATCTTCCCTTGGAAACAAAACGAAGATATTTAATACAAGCAATGCAGCAAGTTTTGCCAATTATAAAAACTTATATCGGGGTAATAATGGGAATTACTTGCCAGGCCCTTCCGCCACACTTTAATAAAAAAACATATCAGCCAGTAATTCGATAGGGAGGCCCTTTATGTTCGACTGAAAGACATATGCATATGAAAGGAGTAAGCGGTCTTTGAAAGTAGTTTCTGAGTTCAGTTGAAAAAAGGCGTGGTTTCTGGGCGTGCAGCGGACGGAGCACGTGGCGCACTGGGTAGGGGCCCTACGATTGTTGTACATGAGTCGGCTGTTCCCTCCTAAGTTATCTCCGTAAGATCCCAAGAGAGAGCCAAAGGCCAAAACGATGCCTCGAAAATGGTCACCGCACCTTTCCGAAACGGACAATAGCGAGGTCACCGTTGTAGAATTGAATGGGAAGCATGACCCAAGCGTTCATTTTTCAACAGCTTGCTAGGTGCCTGAAGATTTTTCAAATCAGTCAAAATAACTTTCAATTAAAAATTACTTTAGATGATGGTTTCCGGGATAAGAAAGACATTTGGCTAAAAGTCCTAACCGGGCTGCTCATGCTGATATGCATTTACCCACTTGATTACAGGAAGACCATTTGATGAAGCTTTGTCGACAGCAAATAGACCATTGGCCGAGATTGTCCTGGTTTGCTAAAGCCACTGACGACAGTGTGAACGTTCTCCATGGGTGCCGGGTCGAGTGTTCTGAAGAATGGGTTTTCGAAGGAACGTGGGCAGGGGAATTTGGAAGAGGTGATTTTGATCGCGGGGTCCCTGTTATCATTGGAACAGGAATTCGCCTGCGAGGTAACACGGTGTCGTTCGTTTGCTCCACTGGTGCACTTGATCGATTGTTCTATGTGAAAAGAAAGAAAGGGCTACTGATTTCCAATTCATTAGCTTGTCTGTTGTCGGTTGCTAAGCTCCGTTTGGACCCAGCCTTTCCTTACTCAAAAACATTGTTGGGTTACCTCAATAATCATCGTCATCAACCCAAAATTTTGCCCACGTTAGACGGAGATGAAATCCATTTTCTGACCTATGAAAAACTCGTCTACTCCAAAAAATCGCTGGAAGAACAAACTCACGCTGAAGAAACTTTCACCTCGTTTGAAGAGTATGAGGGCTTCTTGCATACAAGGATTTTAGCAATTCGAGCAAATTTGCAGGATGAGCAGCGTCGGTTCAAGGTCGCTCCGGTTGCAACAATTTCTAAAGGGTATGATTCAGCTGCTTCTGCTGCGATTGCCAAGCCCCTTGGCATTCGTACCGCTCTTACAATCTCGTGCGCTGGAAAGCTGCGGCACGACGATTCAGGTAAAGAGATCGCGGAAAAACTTGGTATCCCGGTAAAAAGCGTTATTGAACGTCGATCGGCTTATCGAGATTACGATTTAGTTTTTGCGGGCTTGGGACTACCTGGTGATTTAAACATGACACTGTTCGATTATCCCGATGATTTGACACTTTTGGTTGTGGGAACTGCGGGTGATTTTGTGTGGCAAAATGCTTTGAATCAAGAGTTTAATGATTCCCATCATTTCCTGGATCGACACGATACAACCAGCTGTCAGTTGGCCGAATGGCGATTACATAAAGGGGTGTTTCTTGCCAATCTCCCATCTATCGGGGCTTCCAGATTCGATTGTTTGAAACAAATTAATGACAGCCCTGCAATGGATCCGTGGCGGATTGGCGGTAACTACGATCGACCTATCCCACGTAGAATTCTCGAGCAGCAGGGTGTGAGACGTGGTACGTTCGGAATAAAAAAAATGGGCACAATTGCCGGGTACTCGTTCTATCCCAGCGACCCTGATCAACGGATTGACCTTGAGGCATTTCTTGAACAACATGGTAAATGTCTTCCGAGAAAATTGGGCAAATTTACGGAGCATGTTCATTGGCTTCGTAAGAAGTTGGAGGACATAGCTCGCAAGAAGAAGTTCGAGAAACTTGCTCGTTTTGTTCAATTTCCTGATTATGATGACTTGTTCTTCGTTTGGGCGAATAATCGTCTTGCAAAAAACAATTATTCTGTTGTGCCACAAGAATCAGTAGTGGCCCTGGAAATTTGAACAGCTAAATCAGTAACATTTCTGCCTGTCATCATGCGTCCGGTTTTTTCTTTGTATCCCCAAAATATCCGGCCGGGCGTCTGTCGGTTCAGCATTTGATGCCGGTTGGACATTATAGAACTGGAAGAAATGAGTTAATCCCATGTGGAGGGCAGCCGGAAATTCATAGATCTACAGGTAGATATTCTCATACCTCGCACTGCGCCACAACGGGTCCAAAAATACGTTGTCAGAGGTGGCCCCGTCTTTTTG
>DOFS01000445.1:0-19607 GCA_003523945.1 Nitrospiraceae bacterium
CCGGTTAGATGGCCGGGGTCTCCCGAAACCGGCTGTTGCGTGAAGGGGATGCCAATTGGACTGGAAAAGAAAACAGACCGTGGGTTCTTTCCTATCCTATCAAGGACATCGGGGTCGGGGAAAACGTTTTCAAAGTATAGTCCCAATTTTCAACCGCTTTCGTGGACTAAACTGTTTGGGGGGGCGAACCGGAATGGGGCTAACGACTGACCAGGACTTGGCCACGGGACATAAAGAACCACTTTGGATTAAATCAATCCTGGGAGAATGCACACCGATTACTTTACATGACAAGGAAAATTTCCGGATAAGGCAAACACCAAGCCAATCGATTCTATTAGTGGAAGATAGCCAGGAAGACTGTGAAATTACCGTTCGGAGTTTGCGGTTGGCAGGGCTGAACAACCCCATCACACGCTGCACGGATGGGGATGACGCCCTAAATTATTTATTCCGACGGGGGACCTATCAAGATCCTGACCCCTCCTTTCCCCCTGGGATAATCTTACTGGACTTAAATTTACCGGGAACTGATGGCCTTGAAATTCTCGAGGAACTGAGGAAGAATCCCGGATTGAAATCGATTCCGGTCGTGATGCTCACCACCTCCACGGATGTGCGAAATGTTCGAGACTGTTATGCGCGAGGGGCCAGGAGTTATATTCACAAACCTCTGGACTTCGACGGCTTTATCAAAGCAATGGCTTGGTTAGGAGACTATTGGTTTCAGACAATGACCACCCCCAAGGAGGCAAAGAGGTTGCAATGAGATCGTCTGACACAACGGTGCTCATTATTGATGACTGCGCTGAAGATCGAGAGATGCTCTGTCGATTCTTGAAGCAGAACAGCGGACACCCCTTTCGCATTATCGAGACCGACTCCAGCATCCAAGGCTTGGAACTGTGTCAATCCGAGCATCCGGATTGTGTGTTACTTGATTATCAAATTCCTGAATTGGATGGACTTGAATTCATCGAGTCTCTGTCGAAAAACCACATTCATCGCTTTCTCCCCGTCCTGATGTTAACCGGGCAAGGGAATGAAGACATTGCAACCGAAGCCATGAAAAACGGAGCTGCCGATTATTTAGTCAAGGGGAAACTCACTCCGGCAGGGATTTACCGTGCCGTGACGACGGCGATTGAAAAATCGTCGCTTCTCCAAACCAATGAAAAACAACGAAAGGAACTTGAACGGTCACAAAAAGAGTTGGAACAATTCGCCTATACCGCGTCTCATGATCTTCAAGCTCCGGTGCGTCGTATCACAAAATTCCTGGAACTCCTTCAAATGGATCTCAATGGTCAGATGACGGAGCGCTCACGGGATTATCTGGACAGGGCAAAAAAGGGTGCTCAACACATGCAACTATTCATTCAAGACTTGTTGGACTATGCTGTTGTCGGAGGTGGCTCCCATGGTTTTGAGTCTGTAGACCTCAACCAAGTGGTAAAGGATATTGTGGCACAGATGGAATTCCCACCTGGTTGCACGAGCGCCAACATTCGTGTAAATCCACTGCCGACGATTTCCGGAAACCGGACATTTCTGAATCAATTATTTCAAAATCTTCTTGGCAATGCCTTTAAATTCCGGAGAGAGGACCCACCCCAGATTAACATATCGGCATGCTCCTCAGAATGCACGTGGATAATTTCCGTCTCTGATAATGGCATAGGGATCCCGGTCGAATCGTTTGACAAAATTTTCGGTGTGTTTCAACGGTTGAATACAGGGAGCAAAGTTGAGGGCACGGGCATTGGGCTCGCGCTCTGCAAGAAAATAGTCGAACTTCATGGCGGCCGTATTTGGGTTGAATCGAAGGCTCAAAGCGGCACAACCTTCCATTTCACGTTCCCTCAGGTAGATACCGAGAAACCCAAGATTGGGTCTCAACAGACTGTCCAGTAGAACAGGCAAGGCCCTCTTATCACCTCCCGCAAGTGTCCTTGGAAGGGGCCTCCAACGATCGGACGACATCACCACATTCGCCTACCTCCCCCTTCCCCGACCCGTCATGACACATTTCTCCCCAATGGGATTAGAAAATCGTGCGTCCTTCTACCCTGCTTCCCTTTTTTGAACAAGGCTTCCTAACCTGACTTCATCTCCTTCGTCCCTTGCAATTCTTTGTTTCCAGGAAGCGTCCTCCAACCCTCATTGACAACTCCCACAGCTCTTTTCCCCTCTATCTTTTCTGCCACGTTTCTGGTTTATTCACCTATCCGGATACGCCAAAGAACGGGAAAACTTCCGGAATAGTCTCCTTATCAGGAACAGAGTGCCAGGAACGCTACAACGCCCCAAAGGAGCACAAGCATGGATCTTTCAACGGTCGTCAAAACCTTGGATCACTTTTTTACCTATCCCCTCTTCACCATCAATCAAACTCCGATTACCCTCTCATCGTTGGCATTCTTTGTCTTCATCATGGCTATCTTTTGGATGATGAATACTCTGATCCGTCGATTTCTCGGCAACAAATTCCTCAAACACTCAAAGATGCCCAGAGCGACTCAATACACCTTAACCCGCATCATTCAATATGTTCTGCTCCTTATCGGGACTATTATTGGTTTTCAAGTCATCGGAGTCGACCTCAGCGGCCTGGCAGTCATTTTTGGATTTCTCTCCGTCGGCATCGGATTCGGCCTCCAAAATCTGACATCAAACTTTATCGCCGGTCTCATGTTGCTGTTCGAACAACACATTCAAGTCGGAGACCGTATCACCGTGGGAGACACCGAGGGGGATGTGGCAGAAATCAACATTCGTTCCACCACCATACGCTCTCTCAACAATGTTGCCATCGTGGTTCCAAATTCAGAATTTATCTCGTCCACCGTCACAAACTGGTCACACGGCGATCCCAAAACTCGGCTGGAGATTGAGGTGGGGGTGTCTTATAATTCGAATTTAGACATGGTGTTGAAATCCCTGCTGGAGGCCGCGAAAGAACACCCCATGGTTTTGCCACATCCCGAACCAAAAGCCTGGCTCATGAGTTTCGGAGATTCCGCCTGGAATATGCGTTTATTAGTCTGGGTGGGAGATCCTCAGGGCCGAAGGCAGGTTCAATCTGATATCAATTGCGCCATCGTGACGAAATTTCGAAAGAATGGAGTGGAAATTCCTTTTCCCCAAAGAGACCTTCACCTCCGAACTCCCCTCCCTCTGCCCATCTCATCCACCGGCACATGACGCCCCCGCTGTTACTCCGGAGGGTATGTTTACAAAAATCTGATCGTTCTTTCTCGTTAGCCCATACACCATCATGGTTCTTCCTAATCACACATGAGAAACTCCGGGAATTTTTTTATACAACAATATTGACTCAGGGACATTATCATTCTCCCTACGGCCATGACCTTGCACCACATGGTTTTTAGAAAGAATTGAGGGCATTGCCACACCGAGGCCTTTTCCTGAATCCTCTCGCGGAGGACAACCGGGTCAAAGAATCAAATGGCTCCGATGAGGCTGGCCTAATTTGACCATTCGTTCCATGACACCTGACGAACCCTCTTCGGATAATGATCTGGTCGATGCCATCACACAAGGCGACATTCAAGCCTTTGAAGGCTTGTATGATCGTTATGCCGGAAAAGTTTTAAAACGGTGCTTCTTCATCTGTGTCAATCAGGAAGAAGCGCGTGATTTAATGCAGGAAATCTGGATAAAGGTATTTCTACATCTCCATGATTTCAAAAAGCAGGCTGCATTTTCCTCCTGGCTGTATCGCCTGACTACCAACCACTGCCTCAACTATATCAAATCAAAGGCTTATTCCGAGTCGTCAGAGACCCAACATCCATCCGAAGAACTCATTCACGAGGACCCAACCTCGAAAATCGATGTTCATCATCTCCTTCAAAAACTCTCACTGGAGGACCGGACCATCCTGGCCATGAAATTCATGGGTGAGTATACCTATGAAGAAATTTCTGCCATTTGCGAAATCAATCTCAGCGCAGCCAAAATGCGGGTGTCACGATTGATCACAAAACTCCGAGAGGAGGTCAACACATGAATGACGAGGAAGATCTGGTCTTTGAACAGGTGCTGGATGCTTTACATATACCGGAACCTGATCAGACGACCAAGGAACAAGTCATGAAGGCCGTATTTTTCCTCGGCGTGGCAAAGGAAATCGGCGCATTTCACGCATCGATCCCTGGAACGTTACTTGACGATTCAATGAGTGAATGAGAGGAGAGCGGTATTATGGTAGGGACGCGAAATGAACTCATGGAATGGGGAAGAGTTGTCCTCGTTTTTTTTCAACAATTCCTGGAAAAAATAGTTGGATATTTACCCCAGGTGCTTGGAGCCATCATCATCCTGGTAATTGGTTGGCTAGGAGCAAAAATATTAAGAGGGCTCACTACAAAAGTGTTGCGCGTCTGTGGGCTTGTGGAACTTAGCCAGAAAATCAAGCTCCATGACTTGTTAACGAGGATCGGGATTAGCAGCAGCCTCGATCAAATTATTGGAGGCTTAATCTATTACATGGTCCTTCTCATCGTACTCATTTCGGCCTCTGAAATCCTGGGATTCACTGTCGTCCTCAACACACTGAATACTTTAATTTCCTACCTTCCCCACATCCTTGGGGCCTTTTTGATTCTAATCATTGCGTTATATCTTGCCAAAGTCATCAAAGAGGGCATCCTCTCGGCATCCTCAAGCCTGAACATTGCCTATGCGGGAGCCTTGAGTTCAGTGTTGGAAATTCTGATTGTCGGTTTTGGCATCGTCATGGCCTTGACCGAATTAGGATTGGACATGACCATCTTCAGCGCCAACATCACCATCATCATTACCGGCATTGTATTGGCCATGGCACTTTCAATCGGCCTGGGAAGTCGGTCCATAATTTCGAATGTTCTTGCCCGATATTACATCGCCCAACTCTTTCACGTCGGAGATAAAGTGTCGCTGGCCGGTCAAAAAGGAACCATCATTAAGCTTACTCCTGTATCCGTTCTCATAAAAACGGAAAATGAGGAACAGTTGTACATTCCGAATGAACGAATCATTGAGGAAGGATCCAATAGTCGGAAATCCGACGTGAGATGAACAAGTAGCTCGTTTTTGAAAGGAAACTGATCTTTTTCAACCAACCCATCAATATTTCACATAGGAACTTTCAGCTCCTGATTACGGTTGTGTCATGAAAAAATTGAAATCGACTGTGGCCATTGTACTAGGAGCGCTTGTCGTGCTGATCGCCTTTCAAAACATGGCCTCTGTGGAATTAACATTACTTTTCTGGACATTCGAAGCAAGTCGGATTGTCTTAATCGCGATTTGCGTCGTCATTGGCTTTTTTTTGGGACGAATCACATCTACCCACAAACAGCCGTCTCAAGAAGATCAATAGGAGGGCTTTCGAACCTCCTGGATAGTGTTCTTACGATAATCAGTAGACTGAGACTTCATGGACAAGGGTGCCCCCCTGCCCACCACTAATCACTCAACGCATAATCGGTTCGGGTAGTCATATGCCCGTCGAGTAAAACTACCATTTCCTTGGAAATCCCCAAAAGGTTGATTTGAGCGTATGCTCCTCGTACTCCGTTCCCTGTGAGATGTCCCGGGGATATCAGGTTCCAGCAATCCTTCATCTCTCAATCCACCGACCGGCCGTTTCACAAAAATGAGCGAAACGCGCTCGTTGGCCTCATTGGTCCTCCCTCAACCAGGCATCACCCTTCAGGTCATTATCCATAAATCGCTTTAACCTATTGTTTTTATTGCATAATTAATTATGTGACGATTTTCCACTTTCAATTGTCTAAATAAGTGAACTAAGGAGTAACAACAAAAGAGAATAGCCAACATTATCCAAAAAAAGGGGATTGGTCCGGGTTCTCTTCTTCTGAAATTTTCAGTCTTTCTCATCATCAATTTATAACTTATAAAAGGTGGAGGTACACCATGGCAGATTCCAAAGACACTCAACGAGGAAATTCAGAATTAGTCACTAAAGAAGGAAAAACCACAATCTCAAATGAAGTGGTAGCGAAGATTGTCGCGCTCGCCACCAGGGAAATAGCCGGAGTCCATGAAATGGGATCCTTGGGCTTGGGCGATGCCCTCACGGGTATGGCCCAACGAGCATCAAAATTAGGACAGAGTACCCAAGGCGTAAATGTTGAAGTGGGGGAACGAGAAGTGGCGGTCGATATCAAGATCGTCGTGGAGTATGGCGTGAGCATTCCCCAACTCACCACGGCCATTAGACGAAATCTGGCCACGCGAGTGAACACCATGACAGGCCTCGCGGTTAAAGAGGTAAACATTGACGTCACCGGTCTGTATTTCGCCGAAGAAGCCAAAGACAAGCCTGTCGAACGACCTGAGCCACGCGTCGCTTAACATCGACATAGGGTGTGGTTAGGCCATGCCTTATCCATCGCTTAACCTTACATCGCACAGCAACCGGATAGATTCCTGCTATTTATCCCAATGAGGAGAACCGTCTTATGACTGAGGGCATCACGACCACAAACAATCCTGGCCACCGAGTGCCTCAATTAGGGAAAACCACTATTTCCGATGAAGTCGTGGCCCAACTCGTGGAAATAGCGACCAAGGAAGTCCAGGGCATCCATGGCATCGCGAAACAAGGGATGGGTGAACAGATTGCAGGATTGACCCAGCGGTTCACGGGAAAAGGCCCATCGGGACAAGGGATAATGGTCGAAGTCGGCGAACGCGAAGTGGCCATTGACCTGCGCATCATTGCGGATTACGGGGTAAAAGTCCCCGATCTGGCTACCAATCTCCGTCAAGCCATTATAGAACGCATTGAACGACTTCTTGGTCTCATGGTGAAAGAAGTCAACATCCAAGTCAGTGGGCTCTTCTACCCCGAAGATAAGCCGGCCGAGGCCGTGGCACGCAGGGTCGAATAAACGAAACGGGAGTTCACATGACCCAATCGATTGCACCACTTGATGAACGACTGATTATGGATGCGGTGACCATGAGTGTATCTCGCATTCCCGGAGTCGCCCTCCTCACCGGTCCCAAAGCCAACCTCTCCACTGTAGGGCCAGGATGGCGGGTATGGGGCATTGCGGTTCATCGAGAAGAAGGAACGCTGAATCTTTCCATTGAACTCGCGGTGACTATTGATAAGGATAGTTCCATGCCTGCACTCTCGACTCGCGTGCGCGGCATGGTGCGTAACGAGATTCAATCACTCACTCCAGAAACGGTGGGATGGATCAATATTCGAATTGGCGATGTCCACCTCACAGAATAAGTCTATGAATATTTTCAACCGATTCTTGGTGATCCTTGGCATTCTTCTTATAGGGTCGGGATGCAGCGCCATTTTGATGATAACGTTTGGCATGTTGGACCCTGAACAGATGATGCCATCTCCATGGCATCAGATCTTCACCCCATTGACCCAATTAGAGGGGACAAATTGGTGGAGTGTGGTGGGCGTATGCCTTGGGCTGCTATGTTTGGGCCTCTGCCTGTTGATCGTAGAGTTCATCCCACATTCCAGTAAAAATTCTGCAGTGACAGTGAAAAAGGACGATCTGGGACACATCACCGCCTCCCTGACGAGCATTCAAGACCTGGTCAATCGGGAAGCGGGAAAAATCGAAGGAATCTTGGAAAGTTCGACCAAAGTCAAGGAAGGATCAGATGGCATTCATCTCCATTGCCGCCTAATCGTGACCCCGCAGGCAAGCGCCAATGTGCTGGGACCTCAAGTACAAGATCGTGCAAAAGAGGTAGTCGAGCGCTATTTAGGAAAAAATGTGGTTGAAATACACATCCAAACTCAGATGGCCCCCTTAGAAAAGAATACGAGACGAATACAATCCCGGGTCCGTTAGAAATTGCAAAAAGGAGAAAACCAGGTGAATACGCTCTTGTCAGCATTGTCGGCCATGACCCAGGGATTAGGACCGGTGGTCTCCATCGTCCTGGCAGCCTTACTGATCATCATTGGATGGTTGGTCATCGTCTACCCTGCACTTCTGGGCTGGATTATTGGTCTGGTGCTTATCTTAGTTGGCGTCGCAATTCTCGCGGGAGTGTTCACTCCACGTGACCGGTGAGTAAAACAACCCTATGGTCAACTTTTCCGCAAACTGCTGCGTAAGCTTTTAAATGTTCCTTTAGAAATCACAATATTGTTTACCACCAAAATGCGAATGGAAACTTAAAACAAAAAAATTCGCCAATACATTGGAGGAAATTTATGTAAAACAATCGCCCTGGTAGTTGTTATTCGAAGAAAATTATCAGCCTTTTTGCTACTTCCAGAGGGCTATTTTCAAAAATCCGGCATGGAAAAAAGCAGGGCTTTTAGCTAAAAATTTTCCCAAAAAAGGGAATCCACATCAACCAAAAGAGGAAACTATGAAAATACTCAACCCATCACTCTTGGTCATCCCTTGTGCCATTCTCTTACTGACTGGCCTCGCAGGAGCACAAAACGAGAGCCAATTGACTGAGCAGAAACAGGGGCTTGCAGAAACACGACACGAACTAGGAAAAACACAACAGGATCTTGAAAAATATGAGAATGCCCGCGACAAATTCGATGAAGGCGTGACGGATTTTTTGGATGACCGAGCCCGCTTTCACTACGTTCAAGACCGATACCAGAATGCCAAAGCAAAATTTGAGCAAGCGGAACATCAATTTCGGAAATCCGAGGAGAAATTTAGAGGGGATGAAGATCGGTATCAAAAAGCACGAGACCAATTTTTGGGGGCTCAAGCCCGATATCGAAAAGAACGTGATCGATTCCTGAGTGGCTCATAAGCTGCCTCGCAGGACCTTCACACCAAGCAAGGGGATGAAGGGTCTCATGCCAAAGCCGATTACAGAAAATAGGACCGATCGCGCCAAGACAAACTTTTTCATCTAGGAGAATTTTGGCCAAACGGGAAAGCGGTCTCTATTAACAACAATTTTCTTGAACTCAAGATTATAACCGGGAGAGAGCCATGAACATCATAAAATTACTCGTATTGTCTAGCATTTTCATTATGACCACTACTCTTTTTGGCTGTGCAAGCACTCCACAACGTGAAGGATTTGGGGAATGGATCGATGATTCAATGATTACAAGTAAAGTCAAAACGGCGCTTTTGGGTGATTCTGCAGTTAGTGGCCTAGATATCCACGTGGAAACCTTTAAAGGACGCGTTCATTTAAGTGGTCTGGTTGATTCCATCACAGAAGCCACCAAAGCCGAAGAACTGGTTCGAGATGTGAATGGGGTGGTATTAGTCAAAAATAATATCACCGTTAAGTGAGGCTCAAAATTACAGATCCGGAAAATTAGGAGGTTGGTTTGTTTTTCCAAACACCTGAAATCAGAGCGAGTCAGCACAGAGTTCCCTACCTCTTGCCCCTCTATTGATAGGGGCAATTCTATATTGTCCCACCGGAGTCCTTCTGCAAGAAGGAGTGAAGCTAGTGTTGAGCCAACATCTCCGATGCGGCTCAACACCGGCGCTCCGCAGGGGGATCAACAGCGCCCTTGGCCAGACCTTTTAGGAGGGAGGCGAGTAAGCCCACCTTTTTAGATTCGAAACAACCATCTTCCCATGATGCGCAGAAGGCCAAACAGATGGCCCTACCCGCCCTGGACGGAGAAATGCTCGGTTAATCTAGGGGAAACAACACACGTGACAATTATGCTCATCCTATTTGGCGGGGTAATGGTGTTAGCCATTTGCCTAGCAATCCTCAATTGGTATTATTGGGGAAGATCGACTAAAAAGCGATATCACGCGAAGCATACTCCCATTTCTGACAAAACAGACTGACCCTCGCTACCTAATCCATGACATCGAAGCATAAATTCAAAGAAATTTCTAAAAAAATGCAGGGCGATCTCTGTAGGGGAAGTTTTCATCTTTTCTTAAGGTCTGAAGGAAACCTGAAAATTTTCCTAAAGGAGGCCGGCCTGGTACCTATTATCTTTACGATGGCCATTGTGCTATGGGTTGTTGCACTTGGCTTTTCACCACACAATCCGCATTCAGAATTTCCGCAAACGAATAGGAGATTTGGATGAAAAAACTAAGCGAACCACAAAAGGCGCGGGCGACCTGATGGCAGACGGTCTCGTCCGCTTCACGTCTTTCATTTGAGGCCAGGTTATGATTGACTTCGCTTGAAAAGAAAAATCAGAACGTTCGACTGCAACCCCGGAGAATGCATACATGAAATCCTTAATCGTCTACGCCGCGCTGTTTATTGTAGGAGTAGGATTCGGTTTAGGAGCCCCGTACCTCGCCTCTCGATATGCCCAACCCTATCTACCCCAATTTCTTCAGGAAACGGTTCATCCCCTGACCGGGACCGTCACACATAAAGAACGCGAGCAGGATCGCCTCTTGATGACCGTCACCACCCAAGACGGCACCATTTTGGCGACCTTTCAGAAACAGGTTCCGGAAATTGACCTCCTTGTGGAAGAACAGGACTCGGTCACCTTGGACGTCAAGCAATATGAGCCCTTTGTGACCGACCCGCCAATCCTCAAAGTCCACAAACACGCACGGCAGGACCAGGAACCGGCTCCTCCCCCACCTTCTTCGATGGAGCCCGAACCCCTCTCGGACTCTCAATTGAACTCCTCACCGACAACGGGAGAGATATCTGACCACACAGAACCTTCTCACCTCCCCCTCAATTAATGCTTGAGGGCAGAGGAGAAAAGGTTACCCTACCCAATAAACGGTGGTCTCCACGACGCCCGATGCCACTTCAGTGTGGATCACTGCTTTAGAAGATGGAACGCGACGGGAAATTCATCAGTCCAACATGCGGAATGTCGTTTACCTAATCGTGCCGCTCTTTGTTGGAGTGTTCACCCTTTTTCTGCTTATTAATTTCTAAGGAGGTTATTCCCATGGATATATCCCTTTGGACCGCAACCCTTCAGGAATCGTTTGAGTACAGCTTTAAACTGTTTATGGCCTATCTCCCGAAAAGCCTTGGAGCCTTAATGCTGTTAGGAATGGGAATCTTATTGGGAAAAATCGTTGAAGCCGGAATGAGCCGCGGGTTGAGCCTGATCGGCCTGGACCGTCTTTTGAGCGGTACCGGCATTCTGTCCTTGCTCAAAAAAATCGGAAGCAAAAAAACGATTTCACAGATTATTGGCCTTCTGGGATTTTGGCTGGTCTTTCTTCTTTTTCTGATTTCCGCCACGGAGGCCTTGAGTTTGGCTCTCCTGTCTGAAACCTTGACAGGATTGGTTCACTATTTGCCAAAAATCGGCATGGCCACTCTTATTCTCGTTCTGGGCCTCCTGGCTACGAACTTCGTGCGCGACCTCATCTCTGTCGCGTGCGATTCTTCTGGAATCCGCCAGGGCACCATCATCGCCCAAACCGTCTATATAGCCGCCACGCTGCTTGTTCTGGTAACGGCCATCAATGAATTGGGAATTGACACCTCACTCCTCAACCAGATCATTGTGATCGTCATTGCCGGACTTATTGCCGGAGCCGCGTTATCATTTGGAATCGGTTCTCGTTCAGCCGTGAAAAATCTGATTGCCGCTCACTACATCCAACCGATTGTCCGTATAGGGGAAAAAATTCAGGTTGGGGCCTATTATGGTACGGTGACAGCGGTGACTCCCATGGTCGTCGTATTGGATACGGCGAAAGGACGGGTCGTCATTCCTGCGGCACAATTTACTGAAGTCACCAGCATTCTTTCTCCCAGGGAGGGATAGGCCGATGGATTTGACCCAACAACTTCGGGAAACCTTTATACAGGAACATCCCTTAGAAGCTGCACGATTTGTGGAAGAGCTTCCGGCTCAGTCGGCAGGAGAACTGTTGCACAACATGGAGCCGGAACAGGTGGCCGCATTTCTGGAGTATTGCCTTCCAGGGCCTACGGCGGACATTCTAAAACAGTATCCACTGGCAACCAGCGCCGCCATACTCAGCCGGTTATCCTCCCCTGCGGCACGGGCCGTGCTCCGGCAATATGATCCACCCACACAAACCTCTCTGTTGAATCAGGTTGACCCGGCCATCGGGGCGCATCTCCGTCGCTCAATCACCCTCCCGGATCATACCGCCGGCAGCCTCGCCGATCCGCATGTCCTGACGCTTCCACCGGATATTACCGTCGCGCAGGCTCTACAACGCGTGTCCCAAACCATCGGGCAAGCCATCTACTATTTATATATCATTGATCATCGGACGACCTTGCGCGGAGTCATCCTCATGAAAGAGCTTTTTGGAGCCGAGCCCACCATCGCCCTGTCTTCCATCATGAAACAGGACGTGAAAGCGATCCCGGCCTCGGCCAATGCCCTGGACGTTGTCGCTCACCCCGCATGGGCCCAATACGACAGCCTTCCGGTCATTGATCAGGACCATACCTTTATTGGGGCTCTTCGACATCGAACATTGAGACAATTTCTCCAGTCACGAGCCGGCGATTATCAACCGGCTTTTCTTTCAGACGCCCTCCTGCAACTGTGGGAGGCCTATTCGCTTTCCGGTATTGGACTGATGACCGCCTTGGGAGACGCCCTGGCCACGTCGACACCTCCCGTCCCGGCTCGGGAAGAACAGGACACACCATGACGACACTTGCACCAACCGAACAAATGCATCACGTCTTTATTGGCAAATTT
This sequence comes from Nitrospiraceae bacterium, assembly GCA_003523945.1. Classification (GTDB taxonomy): domain Bacteria; phylum Nitrospirota; class Nitrospiria; order Nitrospirales; family UBA8639; genus Nitrospira_E. The sequence goes on from DOFS01000445.1 coordinate 12,659, forward strand.
CCCGATGAAGCCGCCCATGTGTTTGAATCCAATGATCCCCAAGAGGTCATCCGCATACTGGCCGACCTCTCCCCCACAATTGTCGCGAAGGTCCTCTCGGCCATGTCACCATCATTGGCAGCTGACCTCCTTGGAATCTTTCCGCAACCCCTACTGCTGAGTGCTCTTCCACATCTGCAACCCTCGGTGGCGGCCTCTCTCCTCCAACGAATGCCCGACGAAACTCGTGTGGCCACCCTAGCTGCCCTCCCTCAGCAGATCTCCGCTGATATTGGCCCATTCATGGAATATCCGGAGGATTCGGTCGGCATGCTCATGGATGTTCAATTCTTTGCCCTGCCGGAAGACCTGACCGTCGAGGAAGCGATCCAACAGGTTCGCACCCATGCCGCCACCCAACAGCTCAATGAGATTTATATCATTGATCGCCGCCAGGCCCTCGTGGGCGTCCTATCCCTCAGAGACCTGTTTCTCGCCTCTCCCAAGAAGAATCTTGCGGTCTATATGAAGCGGGAATTACCGACCATTCATCCCCTGGAAAATCAGGAACAGGTCGTGGAAATTTGTAACGAATGGAAGGTACTGACCATTCCGGTCACCGATTTGGACGGACGCCTACTCGGGATCATTAGCAGTCAGGATATCATTCAGGTGGAAAAAGAAGAAGCCACTATCAGCATGCAAACCATGGTAGGTGCCAGCAAAGACGAACGAGCGCTATCGCCGCCCAGGTTCGCCATAAAAAAACGACTCCCCTGGCTGCAAATCAATCTGCTCACAGCCTTTCTGGCGGCGTTTGTCGTGGGATTATTCGAAGACACCATTGCCCGATTTACCGCCCTGGCGGTCTTGCTCCCCGTCGTGGCCGGCCAATCCGGAAATACGGGGGCTCAAGCCCTGGCCGTGGTGATGCGGGGGTTAGCCCTGCGGGATATCCGTCCCTCCCAATGGCTTCGCGTGACATTGAAAGAATCCTATGTTGCCTTGGCCAATGGCGTGGCAGTGGCCGCGACGACCTGTACCGCCGTATTTTTCTGGAGCCACTCCTGGGGATTAACCCTGGTCATCGGCGTCTCCATGATCATCTCCATGGTCATGGCGGGGTTTGCAGGGGCAATCATTCCGATCATTCTTCGATCTCTAAAACAAGATCCGGCTCAATCATCTTCGATTATCTTAACCACCGTAACCGATGTGGCGGGGTTTTTTAGTTTTTTAGGGTTGGCGACGGTGTTTTCAGCTCTTTTGGAATAGAGGCCCGCGTGAATTCATCGTGTAATATAGGAATGAGGAACCGGCGGGTTGTGAGGCTAAATGACCATAGCGACCGCATCAATTGGCCAGGTCCCAAGAGGTCACCCTCGCTATCCGCCATACATTCCTGTTTCCGGATAAAGACATTGTGGGTTCTCCCTTGTACCATCATGGTCCATGAAAAATTTTCCGCATGACGATTTCACTATTCAATTGGGTTGGCATTTTTGCATGTTTGACCGGATCGGCTATATGTTCAGGCTTGACCCTCGGCTTCTTCAGCCTGAGCCGCATTCACCTGGAACTCTTAGCCCAACAAGGGGACAAAGCCGCCAACAGAATCTTGGAAATCCGCCAGGATGCGAATTTCCTTCTTGCCACGCTTCTCTGGAGTAACGTGGCGGTCAATGTCCTGCTGACGCTTCTCGCCGACGAACAAATGGTCGGTCTTTTGGCCTTTTTTTTCTCGTTATTCGGGATTACTATTTTTGGAGAGATTCTTCCACAGGCGTATTTTTCAAGAAATGCCTTGAGATTGGGGGCAAAATTCACCCCGGTTGTTCATCTTTTGGAATTCATTTTCTATCCCGTGGCCAAACCATCGGCTCTCCTCCTCGATCGTCTGGTCGGAAAAGAAGGAATTGGCTGGCTAAAGGAACATGAGCTCGACACCTTAATAAAAATTCATGCGCAGGCTCCTGAAACGGATATCAGTGGAGTCGAGGGACATGGTGCCTCCAATTTCCTCAATCTTGATGACATCTCGGCCCTTGAAGAAGGATCACCGCTTCATCCTCAAAGTATCATTTCCCTCCCCTTTGACGGAGGAAAGGTGTGTTTCCCCCCAATCACGCCTTCCGCCTCCGACCATTTCGTTCAGCAAATTCATGGGTCCAAGGAAAAATGGGTGGTGATTACGGATGAACAGGACGTCCCTCATATTGTATTGGATGCAGACGGATTCTTGCGGGAACTTCTGGTGGAACATCGAGACAAACCGCTTCGACATTGTCACCGTCCCATCATTCTTGACCACACTCACATCCCCCTTGGGGAACTGCTAACGCAATTCAAGGTCAATCCCGAACACCTTGAAGATGACGTCATTGACCACGATTTGATTCTGATTTGGACACCGACACACAAACGGATTATTACCGGCGCCGATATCCTGGGCCGGCTTCTGCGCGGAATTGCCAAACGGACTCCTCTCGTCAATTTTACGTAAAGGGCAAGGACATGAATGACTTTTATGAAAAACTTCCGAAGGAAATAAACCGTGAGACACAACCATATTCGGCCAGAAAGCCCGTTGAAAAACCCATGAACCATCATATGCTGCTATTGGTAAGACTCCTGGCCATTTTCATCCTGACCATCCTGCCAGGATGCGCCACAACCAACACCATACCGGCACCCGAACATTTAACAGCCATCGAGCAATTTCTCCTCACGCAAGCGATAGAATTAAGCCTCACGGCAGAAGACGTCCTGGCCATCCCATTGCCGAAAGGAGAAACCGTGACGTTGGAGACCACCGGACTCACCGTGGAACAGCGTTTTCTGCTTGGCGCGGTTGGCCGATGGCTGGGGGAACAGGGATTACATATTCAACCCAAAGATGAAAAGGCCACGTACCGGGCACAGATTCTCATCCAGTCTTTGGGAACCGAACAAAGCCTATCGTTTTTTGGCATGCCGGAGGTTCAGGGCGGGCTGCTTCCATTCGCAATACCAGAACTTCCCTTGTATAAAGCGCAATATCAAACCGGATATACGCGTTTTCGGCTGGATTTTTTTGAAACCACGAGCGGGAAATTTGTTCGATCCACCCCGTGGTTTCAGGCTTCTACTTTCTTTAATGAATATACGGTGTTATTTTTTATTGGCTTTCATACGACCAACCTGGTTGGTCCGTTTGAAGAACAAATACCCTCGGGAACGGATCGGGAACATGCGACAGATTATTAACCCTCAATCGTGATCAATCAATATCCCTCATCGTCATTCAGGGAAGAATGAGAAATGATGGACCCCTCCCGATTACGAAACTTTCCGGTGTCATTCTGGCTTCCACGCGTTTTATGGAGCGTCGTCGCGTGCGGGTTGCTGGCCTTGGGAATTCTACTCTTCACCTTGACTGTCTTTTCGGATACCAGGTGGGTTAAAGAATCCTTGATTGCCCTATTGGAAGAGAAGGCCGGCGGGCCCATTCAGATTGAAGCCTTAAACCTGAATCTGTTTCCCTCTCCCGCAATCCACTTGGCGGGCTTATCGTTTGAGGCCCATGATCCGGGCTTTGTCGCCCTTCGCGCCAATCAGGTGGAAGTGGGCATCGGGTGGCAATCACTCTGGGAAAAGAAATTGTTCATCAATCGCGCCGTGATCGATCAACCGGAATTGACTCTTGAAGTGCCTCTGGTCACGAAAGAAGAAGAGCCGATCACCTGGCAGTTTCCTTCTATTCAGGAATTCGCCATACGTCACGGAACATTCCACTTGATCCACACCTCACCACTGCCAGGGCAAAACATGGCACTCGACTGGGAAGCGATTCAACTCTCGGTTATGGAGGTGGAATCAGAGGAATCGGCTCAACTTCACCTCTCTGCTCAAATTCCGGAACCTCAGCCGTCCTCGGCCCTTTCCATTCGTGGGACGATGACACTTCTCGACAATGATGACTCGTCCTCCCAAAAGGACCTTTCGGGTTTTCCCGACGTGGAAATCCACGGGCAAGTTGAAATTTCACAATTTCATCTTGGCCAGCTTGTCCAGTTTCTGAGGGGTCAGACGATGGAAACACCGATACGCACACAAGCGAACTTTCAAGGAGATTTCACCCTGACCATCCAGAAAGAAGAGGATCTCCTCGACTTTCACAGGTTCCAGGTATCCTTGGACGAATGGTCGTTTGACGGCCAGGGTAGTATCGCGAATGTCTTCCATGAGTCGCCTTGGTTGAAAGTCTCAGGATCCACGCAACCCATAGCCATCGAACGGCTTCCAGACCTGATACCCGATGACTGGATACCGACACAAATCCGGAATGGTCTCACAGATCACCAAGTCGCTGGCAGGATTGAACTTCAGAGGGGATTTTTAAGTGGACCATTGGACGGGAATGGGCCCTGGGAAGGAAATGGAGCTGTGGCTCTGCAAGGAGGCCAATACCTTCCTGCCCCGGGCCAACCCCTGGTGACCAATGTGGCGGCGACCGTCACCTATGCTCCCCGGGTCGTTCAGATTTCTCAGTTCCGCGGAACCATTGCGCCGTTCAACATGACATCCCCGGAAGCCAACCTTACCCTTGAAGAGGGGAACGTCCGACTTTCGATTCCAACATTTCAGATTTCAGAGGAAGACTGGAGCCTCAACGGGACCGCCACATTCGCCAACACTCAAAATGCCCCCCCAGCGCTGACGGTCTCGGGATCGGCCCTACCGATCTCCATCCAACACCTAGCCACCATCCTCCCTGAGCCATGGCGCCCTGTTTCCATCCACACCGCGCTGACGGAAAAAGCTATTGATGGTGAGATGGAACTTCTCACCGGCTCCGTCAAGTGGATTGGTGATGAAACCAACACCGTCATGTCGGAGGGAGTCCTCCGAATGGCCAAGGGGCACGTCCTGGTCGATCCCCACCATCCCCCATTGACGGATATCTCCGGATCAGTGGTCTTCGGGTCCAATCTCGTCCGGGTATTGAATGCACAAGCCACGATGGAGGCTTCCAAGCTGTTGGTGAAAGAGGCGACCCTTGAATGGAAGGACTCGGACATCTTCATAGACCTCCAAGGAAATGGACGTCTGTCCGCTCATGATGTGCATCAGGCCCTTCTTCGCGACCCTCGCAGTCAATCTCTTGTGGAACCCTTGTCCCCTTATCATGACGTGCAGGGGAACATGCAGGTATCCACACGGATCACCGGCCCTCTGACTCGCCCCTCTGAACTGCATATTCTTGACGGAGACCTCGTGCTTGACAAATTGCATCTTTCCACCTCAGCAGACAGGCTTTCCCTCAATCAATTCACCGGCCACCTGTCGTTTGATGAGCAACAGATTCACATTCACCGGTTTAACGGATTGCTTGGGAAAAGTCCGGTTGCCATTAAAGGGCAATGGTCGGTTCGCAAAGATTCCAAAGCTTCGAACCTCGCCATGAGAGGTCTGTGGTCTTCAAATGACCTTCAAATCCTCCTTCCTTCGGTTGGCCAAACCTTTTCCACTTTCGAGGGTCAGATCGGCACCACTCTGTCGTTGTCAGGCTCGAACCTTCGCCCTGATTATCATGCCGAGTTGGACCTCACCAATATGGCTCTTATCAGCACGGGTCTGTTTCACAAACCGTCAGGGGTCCCCGCACATATTGGAGTACAAGGCACAATTCAAGGGGAAAATGCCATTCTCATGACCAAAGGGGAAGTCACGATGCCTCCCTATAAACTTGAGGCCAGGGGTAAGATGTCCTGGGCGGATCCCCCATATATTCGTGGGGTGCTGCAAACGGAAAGTGGATCGGGAGCCATGTTTCCACCAGGCGTCTTCCTTGGAGAGAAAAACCATGGTCTCTCCAGTTTAGGCCTCACATGGGGGCTTGAGGGCAGAAGTTGGGATTGGAGCACCTGGTACATGAAAGGCAAAGTCGAGTCGACCAACCGCACCTCGCAATCCACGTCATCAAAACACAAAAAAGAAACCCAATCACTTTCGTTTCAGTGGTGGCAAAAAAATCAAAAGGGGAAGGGGGACCTCACCCTGACAGACCTTCCAATCGAAAACCTCCTGTCCCCGCAGGCCGCGACGCCCTCTCCCTTGACAGGAACAGCGTCTTTGGTAACCTCGCTACACATGAGTCTTGGCAGCCAGGAGCTGATTCAACGCTCGCTCACGGGGAAAGGACATGCCCAACTCCAGAAGGGACAGATTCAAACCGGTCCGGTCCTGTCAAAAATTCTGGGGATTTTGAATGTGCCCAGTTTATTAATGGGAAAAGTTAACCTGCTGGAAGAAGGGCTTCCATACGATCAGATAGAGGGATCGTTTTCCATAGAGAATGGGCTGCTGAATTCCCAGGATTTGGCACTCAAAAGCCCGGTCCTGAAGTTAACCGCCGCAGGAAGTTATGACCTTTCCACCGAAAAGCTGAATGGCATCGTTGCCGTCAGCCCGTTTGGAGCTTATTCGGGTTTACTCAAAGACATCCCCCTGTTCGGCTCGTTAATGAAGGGGGAACGCAAGGGCCTCATGACCGCCTTATTTGAAGTCAGAGGGCCACGGACCAACCCGGACATTACCTATTTACCCATGGAATCCTTCACCGGAGGGTTGAAAGGGTTAGCGCAATTTGCGGTTGATGTGCTTAAAAATGTTGTCACGCTGCCTATCCCGGATTCAAAAAGCCAGAATGCCGATCGCACCTCTAAGTAATATCCGGTCCTCGAAAAATCTTCACATCCTGGAAGGAACAGTCACGAGATGAACATTCCATCCCCACAAAGGAGAAGAGCTTCGTGAGGAACAAATTGAAGGGGCAATCCTTTGGGAAGACCATCTTACTGCTCAGCCTGCCGCTGATTATATCAGGCTGCATTTCTCCTAAAGCCCTGGAATATGTCGTGGTGGCCTATGACTACTCGGCAACCAAATCCTTGGTGGACCAATTGCTGGTCAACATCGCCAGATCCCA
>DOFS01000445.1:19727-31099 GCA_003523945.1 Nitrospiraceae bacterium
ATCACCAGCCCGTTCATTTCACCGCCATCTCCAACATTGCCGCCACGTTTGACTATAAATACTCGATGGGAGCGACTCCCCCTCTGGGAGGATTGGACGGAGGGTTTAGCCTCTCACCCATTTTTGGCGCCACCATCGCCGATCAANNGAGGATTTCTCCTCTCTCCCATCTTTGGCGGCACCATCGCCGAAAACCCCACGATCAGTATTAATCCTATTGAGGGAGAAGATTTCACGCAACGGCTTCTGACCCCGCTCCGGGAAGCTAAAATGACACTCCTGCTCAGGCAGGGCGTCGACATTGATTTGCTCCTTCGCCTCATGTCTAATGAAATCCGAATGGCCACGGATGGGAGTGAGGTTGCCTATTTTAATCGGCCTGCAGATCAGAAAGGGTATCCGGTCTTTCGACAAATCGTTCTTCATCTTTCCCGTTTACAAGACAACAATCAATTATATGTCGAACCGCTGGTCTATGATCGGGAGTGGACTTTGCCCCTCGCCTCCCTATCGGCGGCAGACTTTCAATCGTTGGAAACCAACTATCGGGTTATCGTGGATAGGGATAAGCAAACGTATACCCTTCAAAAACGGTCGGTCGGGCATACCGTCATTACCAACTACGATCAGACCACCATCTCCAATCAAGAGCGGTTGGCCCTGCAGGCCAAGGCGGATCGTTGGCCACCGAATGATATTCTGGTGGATATTCGACCCGGCAGTCCGGGCGGGGAATATCCAATGCAAGGCGCCTTCCGGCTCAGAAGTTTTCATGGCATCCTGAATTTTCTGGGTCGAACCATCAAGAATGAGCCGGAGTACCACGTGGACCCGGATCCCCGAACCGGCATGGTCGAAGAGAATCCCATTCGTGTTTTAAATATTATCGAGACACCCTCAAAACCGCTCAATGCCCAACTCTCCGTCACCCATGATGGTCATCATTATTCCATCGCGGATGCTGATAGGCGATCATGGAACCAGGAAGCCTTTCGCCTGTTGTACCAACTCTTTCAAATGACGGTCACTGAGGTTCAACGAGGAAACGTGCCCAGCATTACTATTGCGAAATAACGTCATGATATGCGGAATGTCAGCTTGGATTTCCGGGTCAGGGTGTCTTGCCAAGGCTGTCTCACACGGAAACGGCCGGGCGTGGTTCACTTTTAAAAGATCTTTTTTTCAAGCAGGTTCCCGTGATGACAAGGTTGTAAGCATCGTGCAAGAAATCTCACCAGAGAACATCGGCGTGTTGATAAAAGAGGAGTTCCGTGAATAAACAACATCATCGTCAGACGTTAAGATTTTTGTCCATTCTCTGCAGTCTGTTGTTCATGCTATCCGGCTGCATCTCTCCTAAAGCCCTGGAATATGTGGTGGTGGCCTATGACTATTCCGCAACCAAATCTACGGTCGACCAATTGCTGGTCAACATCGCCAGATCCCATCATCACCAGCCCGTTCATTTCACGGCCATTTCCAATATCGCCGCCACATTTGACTATCGCTTCACAGCGGGAGCCACTCCACCACTGGGAGGCCTTGATGGAGGATTTCTCCTCTCTCCCATTTTTGGCGGCACCATCGCCGAAAACCCCACGATCAGTATTAATCCTATTGAGGGAGAAGATTTCACGCAACGGCTTCTGACCCCGCTCCGGGAAGCTAAAATGACGCTCCTGCTCAGGCAGGGGGTGGACATTGATTTGCTCCTTCGCCTCATGGCCAATGAAATTCGAATCGCGACGGATGGGCCTGAAATCGCGTATTTTAACCGGCCCTCGGACAAGATCGGCTATCCCATCTTTCGACAAATCGTGCTTCACCTGTTTCGGTTACAACACAACAACCAGCTGTATGTCGAACCTCTGGTCTATGATCGTGAATGGAGCCTGCCTCTCGCTTCCTTATCGGCGGAAGGCTTTAAGGCCTTGGAAGGCTTTTATCGTGTGATCGTCGATACCGACAAGGGACAATATACCCTCCAAAAGCGATCAATCGGGCACACCGTCATTACCAACTACGACCCGACCGCCATCTCTAATCAAGAGCGATTGGCTCTACAGGCCAAAGCAGATCGTTGGCCGCCAAATGATATTCTGGTGGATATTCGACCAGGCTATCCGGGAGGGGAATTTCCGATACAAGGCGCCTTTCGCCTTCGAAGTTTTCATGGCATCCTCAATTTTCTAGGACGAACCATCGAGGAGGAGCAGGAGTATCATGTGGATCCGGATGCACGAACAGGATTCATCGAAGATAATCCCATTCGTACGATGGCAGTGATTGAGACACCCTCAAAGCCCCAGAATGCCAAGCTGTCAATTACCCATGAGGGACGTCATTATTCCCTCTTAGATGATGAAAAGGGATCCTGGAACCAGGAGGCCTTTCGCCTGCTGTACCAACTTTTCCAAATGACCGTCACTGAGGTTCAGAGAGGGAACGTCCCCAGCATCACGATTGCCAAATAATCATGGTGAACACTAACAAACCACTCCGCTTGGGGGGAGGGAAGTCCTTTTACCCCAACGAGGAACATAATCAGGAGTTGAACTTTGGGCTTCCATGCTGTCTTTAAATAATTCCCATTCAGGTGTCTCAAGCATGTTCCCGGACGACCCCATCTGGTCGGAGAGGGGTTTATGACCCCAGTCAGTACTTTGGCCCCCGGTCTCGACCTCAATTCAATCCCGAAGGACAGGAACTCATAGACCAGGAAACTACTCTTAGAAGCGAACACCTTTAACAAGGTGTACGGCTTGCTCTCACAGCTCCATACTCGTTCCTCCCAATTTTTTGGGAAAAACCGCCAGCTCTTTCACCATGAAATGAACGGTGACTTGGGATAGTCCTCACCTGACCGAACGAGTGTCTGGCGGATTTCAATCTCCTCTATACCAGGAAAAATGAGGCGCCAGGTGGAATCGGCATGAATCAGTCGGGATCGGTAATCAACGAGGCCGAACCCATTTCTGATGGCTGGAGAGTCGCCGGTGAATTTGCCGGATTCCATAGACAGGAGTCAGGGCGCGTCGCAGTTTCCTGTTAATGCGAATCAGGCTTGGAAACCCCGCTTAGTAGAAGAGGTTAGGCCAGCCGCAACTTTTCCAAGGACGCAAGGGCATTTCCCCCACTGGTGTCCGGAGTGATGCTCAGCTCAAGTACTGTGACCGCCGGAAGATCGACGTGATGGTTTTCCGTCTGGCGAGTTGCCCCTTCGGGACTGAAGTTCCACTGCTGGCGCACAATTTCCCGAAACGGCTGCCCGCCATCCGGCGACCACCTTAAAACATACTCCTGTGTGCGATTAATGCGGGTTTCCACGAAGTTCAGCCAGATCCGCCTGAGCCGTTGCGGAGAGGCAAAGAGAAGGCGGATTGTCTGCTTGCCCGGCCCTGCGGCACGCCATCCCGTGGTCCGACCGGGCAGCAATGCCGACTCAATTGGATGAGCGGCGTCCTCCGAGGTGATTTCCACCTCCGCCAGCTCATCCACATTCAGCCAGTCCCCTGTCGGTTCGGTTCCCTCCTGAACGTGGCCGATAATTTTCTTTCGCATCGGTGTTCCTCCAAATTTTGACGGTGAAATATCTGTGGTCGCCTAACGTTGCTTACCACCGCCTTGTAATGTCGTATCTCATCCCCGACGAAAACTGGCCTAAGCGTATGACTGTGCAATGTCCCAAAACAGATCCGTCACCCCTTGTCGAACATTGTATAACTCCCAACGCCACACTCCGGCACGGGGTTCACTGCTTGGGAGTATCTGTGTGCCCTGCTTGCGACGGCTTTGGCATTTGGCGCAATCACCAGGATCATGATGATGCAGATAGAACCTGGGAGGGGTCACGGTCATCCCTGAGTTGAGATACCGGCTCAAATCCAGGGTAAAGGTCAAGGTTCGATAGTAGGCCCTGGCGCCAATGCTCTTCGGTCCAAGGTGAAAGTGGACGTCGGTTCTCCCCTCTCCGAATCCATCATAAATCTTGAGTCCAAGAGAGTATTGTTCGGCCGGAGCTTTCAACTTGGGAACGAAAAGAAAGTCGATTTTTTCGCCTGCCCTGTACTCACTTTTCAATTGTGCGGCGGCATTATCATGGCTCGTATCAGCTTCAAAGCAGCTCCCATTAAAGGCCAGATACCGCATCTTAAATTCCTGCTGACACGTGTTATTGTTCGCAAAACGCACGGTACGGTTCAGCTCACAGACATTGTCCGTCTCAATTTCACGAGTTCGCCCGTCACCGAGGTTGACCGTGCATATCTGGCGCTCGACCGGGCCAACCACAATGGTCGTATCGTATTGCTCAATTTCGAAGACGTGCGGATGGCCTACCGGATCGAGGAGCACCCCTTTGAGTTCGCGATAGCGATCATCATCTCTATTGGCCGGTGCTAAGATGGTCGAGTGGTTACCGGTTAGTGGCGTATAGCTGACAAAGGGTCCCTGGGCCGACGCCTTTGGTACCACATTGTCGGTAAGGCCGCCGAAGCATTGCACCGGAATCGGCCAATGCGCTCCGTCTGCCTGGTGAGTCGTGGCGATTCGGTTATTCACCTTGCGGACGACGTCCGACAAATCCTCGTCCAGCGTCCGGAGACGTCGTTCCTGGGGGTTGTCGATAAATCGAGAGCATAGCCGGCGCAGCCCGGAAAACAGATTGGAACCGTAATGGGGTGTCGCAAAAGTAATGACCTGGCGTATAGGTTCCAGCTGCTCACCCCAGCCTTCTTCGACCATATAATTCAGGTAGGCATGTATGATCAGTCCCCCCTGACTGTGCCCGACCAGTGTCATTTCCCTATTCGCCATCCGTTCTGAAGCCAGAAACGCGTGAAATTTTTGTGCAAGCTCTTTATGACCGGGAATACGTTCAGTTGGTTTGAGCGTGACCCAGTCGGTGGGATACTCGAAAAAATCCAAATCGAACCGTTCGGTTATGGCTCTGTCGGATTGGAGAAGTTTGACAAGGATGTCCCAACAGGCCCGTGAACTGCCAAAACCGTGGACAAACACGATCACGCCTCGGGACTTGCTGATTGGTGTATTCATTTCATGGCCTTAATCAGATGGGACGATGTGCTAAAAAATATAGCGTCTGAATGAGCCTAGCCGCTTATCGGGTTCAGATTGAAACGATATTGTCAGCTCCCTAGCTCTGCCATCCGCATAATCATCCACCGCTTCGGCCGTACACGGCGCTATACGATCGGTGAGGCGCATCATTCTTACAGTCAGTAGAACAACCAGCGTTGGATCAGCTTGGTGTAGCGCGGCATAACAAGATAGACCATGAGCCACACCACCACCCCTGTGACAACCAGTATGTCCAAATAACGACTTTGGGGTAAGCCCAATTGCCTCAGCATCGGCACAATGAGCAGGGGAATGCCAAGCACAAGAGGAAAGATGGCGGACCATGTCACCAGAAATTGTTTCCAGCGTATAGGCACCCTGGCTTTCGCGCCCTCGGGGGTGAACCAAAAATCCAAGCCACTGCGTATGAAAAAATCATCGTCCTGCGCAAGAAGCGGTCGCACCTTTTCAATGAGTCGCTTGCGCTCCTGCGAGCCCATCCATCCCTGGAGGTGTTCCCTGGCATCAAACCGGATGATGACCGTATAGGTTGCCGTGAGTCCGGGAATCGGACGGATAATCTGTAAATCCAGGTGGCCCGGGTAGCTTCTGCATAGCGGACCGATCTCGTTCAACCAGGCGTCGTAACCCTCTTGTTGATCATCGCGCACGCGATGCGTAATCACAGCAGTGGCACCCCGTCCTGACGTGCTTGAAGAGGGATGTTCATGATTCACAATGTCGAAACCTCATAGTATTAAGAAATTATGGACGCATAACATCGGTATCCTGGGCATGGTGCACGAAAAGACGTTTCATACAACGATATGCGAAAGGGCACGATTCTGATATTCATAGCTGGTCAGGAATGGGCAAACCATGTAAACGCAGAAATGACAGCTTGTCCCAATACCCGCGTTGGAAGATAATCTTATCATTCAGCACCTGAAAAAATCCGCACCCCCGCAACCCAAGCGGGTCCCGCCACTCAAGAATAGCCCAGTCTTCGATTTCAAAAATGCGTTCAACGATACAGCGCATCTCCGCCTTGGCAAATTCCTCCGCGAACATCCTGTGAATGGCCGCTCGACCCACGACGGGCTCATTCGCCACTTGATGATTGACCGCGTCTTCAGCGTAAAAGTTGGCAAGGGCCTCAGCATCCGCACGATTAAATGCCTCCACCCATGATCGAACGATTGCACTTGGTTTCATATGCGATTCACAACATGAGATGAATGGTGTATGTGGAGCAGGCGCAACCTTGTCAACAAACGTCCGCCTCCAATGAATCAGTATACCCAAATCCAAGGATGAAATATCCTCAAACACGCACATGCACTGCCACTAATCCAGGCAGAATAATTTCCCTCGATACTCTGAACCGGTCGATGGCTCAGCTGTCCTGAGTGGAGTAAAAGTTATCAGGAAACTTTGATTGAAGAGGTCAATTAAGATACCCTGTTGAAGCAGCCTACGCGTCATCGCATCCATCAATGCATTTTTTTGAAATCTGATCCGCAAAGAGCAGACAAGGACAAGATGCCACATGCCGTGTCCCTATGAGCATAATGGATGTAACGGACCTGAGAACAGCGATTTGGTTTGCTCTGCCTGCAGCCTGGATAATTTTTTACAGACAATCTACGAGAAGCGGTCTGAAATTTTTTCAGCATATGACCGTTCGGGGAAAAGCCAACAACAATTCATTTATGGACTCTACGAAGGGACACAGGAAGAGCCTCCGCACCTAACTGATAAGGAAAAAGATACACAGCTCAAAGCATTTTTAAAAAAACTCTGTGAATTATCCCAGTGGGCTTCTGACTATTTTTTTGACCGGGTCTTTATTCAGGCGACTGTCGACCCACGCAAAAAATTAAAGATCGGTCCTTTCATGAAATACTTACATGGGGTATACCTTTCAAAAAGCCCTAGGACCTTCCCACCAAATTTACTCGATAACCTGATGGAAGACTTTTATCATCTGTGGGCACAAAATGAAGACAAGAAGGTGACTCAACGTATTTATATTAATACGCTGGAATGGAATACCGAGGCCGCTCTAAAGGTTTTTGAAAGGATATTTACATCCGTGTTGTTTGAACAAGGGAATGCAGACAAACCAAACATGAACGTTGACGAAGCTAAGGTTGCCGGGCCATACATGCTTGGACGGAATGACACCATCATTATCTATTTATATGAGGAATCTGCAGTCACAGACGTCGTAAAAATTATTGACGGGTTTGAGCCGGAACTGAAGAACCTGATCGGCGAAAAAATTCCACCGATGACTCAGGGTATGATTAAAGGCAAAGGCGTCGCCCAGGGCGCCGAGCCACCGGAAGTAGGGTTTGCCGATAAGAATATTCCGGCAGTTAACTATAAGAATGATAAATTTCTTGTGATGAAGGCCAATTCCTTCGGATCCTACCGTTCGTATCTGATCGCTCAAATCTTTCAGGATCATGCCAGGATACAAAAATTATTTGCTGAGAAACGTGACTGGAAAGAACGATCAACATTATTTGATAATGTTGAAAACTTTTCAAAGGCCGTCAAGCAACGATTTTGGGAGTATGGCATTAATCCAAACACACCTCACCTCAATAAAAAGGTACTAGAAACTCCCCAATCTGGTCTATATCCGACGATGAAGGTTTCAGACAGATGAGTCTTTCCGCAATCGAACAGTCAATGCGAAATGCCCTCAAGGGCACTGAGCTTCCCTTCAACGCACAAACGACTGGTTGTACGGCTGTCGACTCCCTGCTCGGGCTCATGTTAAGCGACCGATCCCTGAACCTCGAAGGAGTTGAACTCCTCCCATCCCAAACGCAATTAATCGTTAAAGGCAGAAGCTCCTTCTACAAGTTTTCCAATGCCAGGATCGAGGTCGTCTTTGCGCAAGAAAGCAAAGGCCTCGCCGTGCAGCTTTTTGCCATTCCACCGACCGCCGCTCCGCTCCTCGATGGGCTCGATGCCTTGGCCGGTGTACTGGGAGAGACAATGGTGAGCGAACTCCCAACACCACTTCAACGGCCACCCGGCCTTTCTTTGAACAGGATCATTCTGACGAGTGGGTCTGAGGAGGGGGCGCGTTCCTCCATAAGGATGGCTGTCGGCACAACTGCCAATTGGTCTATTTGGCCCTCTCAGGTAAGTCTGGACAACCTCGTGCTCGAATTCGAAATTTATTCGCCCTCTGACCCTCAGAATCGGCAGACGGGAATTTCCATCCATGCGGCGAGCACCATTGCAGGGGCACACTTCACCACCTTTGTCCAGCCTCCCTCTTTGACCGTGTTTGGCGGGTTACAGGATGGTGAAAATCTTCCCCTGGCGAAAGTACTCCAAAACCTCCTGCCTTCGGTGTCCCTTGAGCTCCCCAAGAATCTTGTGATCTCAAAATGCTTTCTTCGAGCCGATACAGGCACTCGACAGATAGAGGTTGTCGCAGACTTGACCGGAACATGGCCCATCACGCTTGGTGCGACCTCGGTGACACTCCGGAAATTGGGCTTTCAGCTTGAACTGGACACTCAGTCTCCCAACGAATCGACTATCGTTCTCAATGGCAGAACGGAAGTCGCCGGGCAGCCAATCGCTCTAGAAGCCAGCTATTCCCGGACAGACGGATGGGGATTTGAGACAAAACTCCCGGCGATCACACTCTCAAAGATGCTTTCGCCCTTTCTGCCAAAGGTGGTCTTACCCCAAACACTTTCCACCCTGGGGCTGATCAACGCCGTCTTGTCCACACAGATGAAGACCGGGTTCCTCTCGTTACGAACAGGGCTGACCGGGCAGTGGGTAATTCCCCTCGGAGACCAAACGTTAACGATGAAGCAGATGGCCCTCCGCGTAGAAAGGCAGCGAAACAACGCCCCGGTCTCTGCAGCCTTCTGGGGACAAGCCATTTTGGGAACGCTGATTTTCGACGTACGGTCTGAGCTACTGGCAAAAAACTTCTCTTTCACAGGTTCTATCGTGTCGTTAAGTTTGTCCTCAATTCTACGCCAGTTTTTACATGCGGGGAGCCTGCCAGCCGACTTGCCTATCGACATAGAGTTTTCCGATCTGCAGGCCTCAGTGAGTCCCAGCACCGGAGCCTTCTCATTCAGTGGACAGTCCACTGAAACCTGGACGATCCCGCTTGGCATCGGCCAACTGACGATTACCGGGTTGAGCCTGGAGGTGGACAGAAGCACGACGGGCAGTGACAAGAAACAAGCCGAAACGGCCTGTCGTGTTGAGGGGCAGGGCAAACTCACTCTCAGCATCGATGGCTTCTCTGCCAACTTCGCCGGCTCGGTAGAGTTCGTGGCAAGCCCCAAACAAGTCGGTTTTACCTTTTATGCAAAGGGCCCAAAAGGCAATACGCTCAAGCTGCCGATCCCAACCGGAATTTCGAATATCAAGCCTCAGGCCGTTTTCACGTTCGATGAATTAGCCATTAACCATACCCAAGACGGATGGCAGATCATGGCTGATGCCACGACCCAATTCACGGGCTTGCCATCGTTCCTGACTGCGAAGATTCCCGGGACTACGCTCAGCCTTGTGCCACAAAAGCCTCGCAAGTGGACTTTGACCGCAGGCAGAGGGGAAGTCGCATTTTCTACAACACGTCTGTGGGACAATCCGTTGCCTCCCACGGCACTCCCCACGCTCAAGATCAACGGAAATTCTGTGTCGCTCGGCGTGTTCTGGCTGGATGTCCGTGATTGGAAGATTCGCTTCGGCAACGGATCGACAACAGAGCCTAAACTTGCTTTGCAGGCGACCATACACGTGGCTGTGTCAGACGAGATCAACCGCGTCTTTGGCGTCGGGACGAATGGTCGCCCCTGGTTGAAATTTTTCAAAACCGCCAAGCGGAATCAGAAGAACCCTCTTTCCACCGCGACGGGTCTGCAATTGAGCCTTTCTGAGAAAGGGATCAGCGCTCAACTTCAAGGGTCTCCGATCAATGCCATGCAGCCGGATGAGCAAGGCGTGTATCACATCACCTTGGGGACGAATGGCTTGTTCGGCGAACTTAGCTGCCCTCTGCCGACGTTTCGCTACAACGGGCTCGGGTGGACGGCGGCAGGAGAATTCCACATTGAAAAACCTTTACAGTTGCCGTTGACTCCACTGAAAGAAGCTCTCACCCAGGCAGGCCTGGGCCCTATGGCCAAACTCATACCCAAGGCTATTCCGTTAGACAATATCGCGTTGGTGGAGAATAATCGGCTCACCTTTGATCCCTGGCTTGCCAAACTCCAGGAAAAATCTCCCTCCCTTCGCATCCCGCCAGTGGTCATCGACGCGCTCAATGAACTGGTCTCCCTTGGTGATGACATTCTCGAACGAACCCCCGGCCAACTCAATGAGTACCTTGCATTCGTCATGCCCCAGGACCTCAGCTTTGCCATTGAAGTTGGCGGGACCGGTGGACTGAAGCTGGACGTGACCACCCGCACGCAGGCCAATCCGAATCCTCAACCTCTTAAATTGTTACTGCCCTTTGCCGGTCCGCCCTTTGGCCTACCTGAATTGCTGGGAATTCAATTGACCTCACTGTCATTCGGCCAAATTCTGAGTGGCTCACTGTTCCTGCTTCAGTTGGAAGGCAAGTTCGATCGCTTTGACCTATTGGCGCTCGCAGGTTGTCTGACCACCGGTTATTTAATCGATGGCAAAACGAGTTGCAAAGCCTTTCAATATTCCTACACCATTGATCAGTTACTTGCGGTGCTCCCTGCAGGTTCCCCGGTGCCTGTTCCGCTTTTCTACAAGGAACTCGCCATTTCATATTTCGGCTGGGAAATGCTCAAGGCCGAAAGCCGTTGGTCTTTCCCCCAACCCGATGGCGGGTTGTTTGCCCTCATCGGTCTGTTTTCTCAACTGCTTCCCTTCTTTACCAAACCGACATACAAGTTGGATCCAGACGCTGCGCCGAGAGGATTCAAACTGCCGTTCATGATCGGACCAAATTACCTTCAGCTCCCCCCGTATCTCGGAGGGGCGGTGCTTGGCACCACAACCGGGCTGCCAACGTGGAGTGTCTGGAAATCGTTGGCCAACCTGCTCAACGGGTTCAAAACAGGAAACCCTCAAGATTTCGTCAGCGCGCTACCTGTGGAGGCACGCGTCGGTGAGGTGGGAGTAGTTTTTGGTCCGTTCGGTATTGAAGTCGGGTTCGCGGTGACCACTCCACGCGAATTTGCAACTGCAATCCTACCAGGTAAGGTACGGACGAAAGCGGGGCAGAAGTTCGGTCAGCGGATTCGTGCCATGGGTAC
>DOFS01000636.1:0-10867 GCA_003523945.1 Nitrospiraceae bacterium
TATTTTTTTTCCAAGGCCAACGCTAAAAAAATCTCGTTACGAAAAAAATATGACCGGTTCAGAGAACTGACTCCAATTCTGGCTTACAAACGCGACAAGCAAAAAGATCTGAACGAAGTAAAATTACTGGAATGGCGATTACTCACGCAACTCAGTGACTGGCAAGGGAAAGTCAAAAATATCGACAAGATTCTGGGCGACTATGAGGCGCTTCCCATTTGGAAACGGATGGGTATGCAGGTGGCGGGTAAGAACATCGACACGTTGGCCGAATACCGGGTAATTTACCGAGGCAAAATTCATGACCTCATGAAAGAAGTCGAAGTAGCCCAACGACGAATTAAAGAATTGATTCCCGAAGCCACCGTTCCCAAAGACCTGCGACCGGAATACGATGAATTAAAGGAAGAAATCAAACGATTGGGCGGCACCAAAAAAATTCGGGAAATGTTGTCCGCTGGAGAAGGGACGAACCGACAAGCATTCGCACAAAACAAACGTATCTTAACCTGCACTCCGGGCCGAATCCTCACCGACCCACTATTTCGAAAAGTTCCCTATGACTTATTGATCATCGATGATGCCCCACGCATCCCCGCTCCTCTCTTACTTGCTGCTACCGGGACCATTCGTGAGCGAATCATTCTCAGTGGCGACACTTCTGACCTGCTACCAGGAGAACCTGGAACGCCATCCTCTCCTTACCGCTGGCCACAAGCCTTTTTGGAAACCCTTCTGGGCCCTTCGGCTCAACCCACCAGCGTGGGGTAACTTCACGGAATATTTCCTCATGCCTGTAAAGCCAATGTGTCATTCAGGAAGAATGGCTCGGGTAGGATGGTTACAAAAAAACCGCAACAACAGAACAACGGTAACTTGACCGCATTTCCCTAAAAGATGATAATCGCACTCACGTGCCGAAGTGGCGGAACTGGCAGACGCACTAGATTCAGGGTCTAGCGCCCTCCGGGGTGTGCGGGTTCAAATCCCGCCTTCGGCACCATCTGTTTTTTCCCTTTACTATCAATCATTTAAGCCTCTCTTTCCCTTACAATTCGACTCCCACGGCATCACCGACCGCCTTAGGGGTTATCCCTACTTTTGTCATGTTTTTGTCAAGTGACGATTCCTTTTTGAGGAATGGGCCATCTAAAGACCGGACCGCCTCGGCTTTATGGGCGGGAGACAGATGGGCATACCGCATAGTCATCGCCAAGGACTTATGCCCTAAGAGTTCGCCCACGGTGACAATGGGGGTTCGTCTCATCACCAACCACGAGGCGAAGGTATGCCGAAGGTCATGGAAATGAAAGTCGGGAATTTTGGCCTGTTTGCAGGCCCATTCAAAGCGCTTCCGCGTGTCTTTGAACTGGTGCCCCTCTTCGTCATGAAAGACCCACGGCACGTCAATTCGGGTTCGCAGACCGACCAGCACCGACCGCACGGTTTCATTGAGGGGAATATCACGGGCTTCTCCGTTTTTGGTGTGCGTCAAACGAATGACCCCCTGCTTGAGGTCCACCTGCTCCCAGGTTAGGGAGAGCACTTCGCCCCGCCGCATGCCGGTATAGAGTGTAGTCAGCACCAAGGCCTTAAAACTTCCCCGGCAGTGTTCGAGGATTGTTCGGGCTTCCTGTTCATCCTCCAAGTACCGCAACCGGCCAGGCGGCTCACGATCCTTTTGCACGTCCCTCAAGTCTTGCCGGATTTCCTTCCGGACCATCTTCCACGCCACGGCCTTCGTCAGGGCATGCTTGATCGTCGCCAGTTCCTTGTTGATCGTGGCTGGTCCCACCCCTTCCCCACGTCGAGTCTGCCGGTACTCTTCCAACATCTTAACGGTGATGGCATGAATGGGGGGATTCCCCAAGATCCGCTTAAAATGCGCCACATGATATTCCTTGGTCTCAACACTGCGCTGGTGACTAACATGCTTCAGGTAATCGGCAAAGAAGTCATCCAGTGGCACCGGCTTAAAGGCTTGGGTTGGAAGGATACCCTCCATGGCTTCCTTCCGCCGGTCAATCAACCGCTTCTCGGCCTCAGACTTATTTGTGGTCTTGCACGATTCAAACTGCTGCTTTCCGAGGGCATCGCGAAAGGTCATCCACCATACCGGCCCACGCTTATAGAGTCCCTTCGTGGATCGCGCCACGGATTAGCCCTCCTCGATCTCTAAAGACCTTTTCATACTAAAACCAGCCGAGGCCGGACTTCCTTGTCCTCCCTGTCGTAGTCCTCCTCGGCACACCAGGCGGCAATATTCTTGGCTACAATGTCGCGCACGATATATTCTGTCAGCTTGCGGCCTATCGGCTCCAAATCGGCGTTCAACCCCATCACCCACGCCTGTTTAGCGAGATAGAGCACCGCCGCATTCGTGAACTCATGAAGGCTCCTACTGGGATATTCCGCCTGGAAATTCGTTAGCGCCGCCTGCGCCTCAGCCGAAAACTGTATGGTGATCTTTTTGGTTGCATTCTTCACGGCACACCTCCTTCTCTCATGATAATGAGTCAAACGGCTTCGGTGATCTCTCGCGCCACAAAGCAATTCTGGTGCGCCTTGGAATAATTATCTATATCGCGTTTCGCCGCCTGGATGGTCCGATGGCCGAAACTCAAACACATAAAAGGTAGCCCGGTTTCTGCCTTGCATTCTTGGCAGTCACGGGCCACCCAATACAACACCGCTCGGCGTCGTTTGATTGCGCGGTTCAGTGAACGCATGGCGTGAACCTCCTTTCTTTTGGGATTACTGACCATCACGAATTTCCTTGACGGCAAACTGCCCGAGGACATCCAACCCGCCGTGGTCGTTGAACGTCCCATAGTGCCCCCACACGCGGTCTTGACACCCGGTCAGACGGTGGAGCGTGTTCGTCAATTCTCGCTCGTATTCCTCACTCCCCGGCCTGGCCGTGGTGGTAAACCGAGACGATCCATGCTCCGTTTCAAGCTCATACATCAAGAGGGTTTGCTTGGTCGTCGCGTTGGCCTGTGCAGGTCTTCCCATAGCGATTCCTCATGCTCCTTTCTTTTTGGGTTGGTTGAATTCCTTCTCAAGCAATGCCCGGATAAACCCAGAAACCGTGAAGCCCTTCCCCCGCAAGGCATACAACTTCACCTTGAGCGGCTTCGGTAGCTGAATAAACACTCGTTCCATTTTCATAGACTCACCCCCTTTAAAGGACGCTATGTAGATTTAGACGCCATGTTACATATGCTGCATTTTTGCGTCAAGTACCGTTTCTTGCTACATGACCAATATGGTAGAGTTGCCCATGTCAAAAAAAGCCATGGAAGACAAACCCGCCCACCTTAATCTACGGAATATCCCTCGAAACACCCTGTTTAAATTGAAGATGGCGGCCGCCGCCGAACAACGCACCCTGAAAGATCTCGTTTTGGAGTTGATAGAGGCAAAGATTCAGGAGTTGGAAAAAAAAGGCCTCTTACCGAAAAGCAAGTAGCCCCGTTGAAATAATTCTCACACAATCGCCCGTGATTGGACGATCGCAGGCTGAGCAGGTGTAGAGGCTAGGATAACTATTTGAACTGCACTTGAAACGGGACCGCAGGTTCCTTCCTGAGCAATAGATCCACCGCCCTATACGGTGCACCGTCCAGCCGTGCCACCATGTTATCAATAAGATCAACCACAGCCCCGCCATCGTTCGGGATCTTCCGAGTAAAGCACGCGCCACTTAACAGGACCAAGTAATCATAAGGCACGCGCCTGCTCAACGCCTGTCGCATCAAGGCCAGCGTAGCCTCCACCAGTGACCACCTTCCCCATTTGACGGGAATGCGTGGCGCCACGAAATGCACGTTAGGCGCCGCGCAGCCTAAGAACGGCGTCATGTCGGTCTTGGCATCGACGTGGATGTCAAAATCCACGCCACGATCATTCAGCGCACGGACCAGGCGTGGCAAGTGCTCCGGCATGTGATGCGCGAGAATAAGGTACGCTATTTTCATGACGCATCTCTTGGTTCTGTAGGAAAGGGAGATTGAATATTCCCGCAGGCGTCACACACCAAGCCGATCCGGACAGAAGGGCCACAGAGAGGCAGACGACTGTCTTCAACTATTTTAGGTCGCAAATTCCCGCCACAATACCGGCAGATATGCAGGCTATGTAGCGCGTCAATCATCATGGTGTGGTTCCCTGCTATTTCTTACAAATCGTCCCGGTAGCCAAGTACAAAACGATCAAACCAGTCATCATTTTCCCCGCCTGGCACTTACCATGGAATCACGCAAGCCTTTATCGAGCACTTGTTGAGTAATGCGTGCGGCCTCTTTCCCGATCCGGGCTCGCAGGCGTGGCTCAATCTTCCGGAAAGTGTCTTTAAATGGCTGCTCCAGTTTGGCCGCATGAAACCCGAGGAACCGGCTCAGATAGCCCACCAACACAATCCCGCTTTTACCCACCACCACCTTCGTCAGGACATGGGATAGTTGTGCCCCCTTGCCCTCTTTGTTTTTAATTTTCGTGAAGGTCTTTTTCTTGGACTTGAGCGTGAACCCCACGGCTCGCCTCGGCAGGTTGATCCCAGGCGGCCCGAACAAATAATTCTTGCGAAATTCTGTTTTAAACTTCGCCGCTTCCCGCGCGTACTCCCGTTTCAGAGTGGCGAGAATGAGTTTTGGAGCCAGCTTCCGGGCCTCTTCCAAGCCTTTAATATTCACAATCTCGAACGTAACGCTATCATTGAAGGCCATACCGCTCACCCCTTTCTTGGACTAAATCGCCCGTTGACCAAGCCGGAAATTTTCCACACATTTTTTTCAGAAACCGGACCCCCCAGGGTATGACGTCCTCCCCCACCTTGCGTTGAAACTGACAACAATGTTTACAGTCAAATATGTGTTTTTAAAATATTCCGCCATTCCGCCATCTTGCGTTTTTACTGACAACAATGTTTACGCATCATCGTTTAATGTTGGGAGCGCGTTGTTACAAAATTATTCTATATTTTCAAATAGTTAACTTAAATTATGTCAACTAAGTAGACTGTCAACCAATTATAATTTATGCAAATTGTCAACTTTCTGCGCTGCTCGATCACCGTACTGACAGGGTGTCCAGAGGGACCCAGTTGTAAACTTAGTTCACACATAAAGGCATCTAAATGTACGGTCTGAGTCATCATTAGTTTCCTTGCTGAAGTTGCCTCAGTCTCGATTTCCGTGCCGGTAGATCTCTGCCGCCCGACCAGGATAGATCCAGCGCCACACCTGCGAAGGTTGAACACCACACACCAAACTAAGAGTATCAACGGCCAACTCCACAAGCGCCCGGTGTGGTCGCACCGCTGCCGGTCGTCCTGGTCCTCGCCCGGTCAATGGTGTGGTCTTCACATCCCACAACCACCACAAGTTTTGTCCGATTGCCACCTTCATCCGCTTAAGTGACATCGAGGCCTCTTTGCTCCCGCCGCACCACATCCTCGTTAGTGGTGGAGACGATGGGAGTGTCCAGATAAACTGCTTTTGCCCACTCAAGGCTTTCTCAACGGTGGATAACGAACGGCCAACCTGCCGGGCAATTTCCCGATTCGGAAACCCACTCCCATTCAGTTCCAGCATGAAGTTGAATACCCTGTCCCTCTCTGCTTCGCCTATCTGCGTTATGCCGTTAGGCTTCAAGGGACACCCCATCAAGTGAATGCTCCACCGCTGCACAGTGAGGACAGACCGGCACCATGCCTTCTTCGGTCTGTCCAAGGAAGAGGACATGGCCACAATACCGGCACCGGCTTTCTGGTTCATTGATCTGTTGCTGTTGGAGAAGCATCGAGTCACCTTCCTTTCGTATGCCCGGAGTCCCCTCCGTCGCAGAATTACAACGGAGGGGTTCCGGCTTACCACCGTGCTTGGCTGATGGGGGAGTAGACAAAAGTCTCGTTGGGCATCAGCCTGCATTCACCGCGCTCCCAACCCTACGCAAAGGGTCAACGGCTGATCCCATATTCCGATAAAATCTCTGCCAGCTTGCGCCTCAAATCGCCGTGTTTTAGCGCTGGCATCATGTCCTCCAAGATCGACAATCCTCTTCGACTATTCATTCTTGCCACAACCTCAAGCCTTATGAAATATGGCAAAAAATCAGGCGGCCATTGGGCCATCAGGTCTTGCTCGATCGCTCTATAGATTGGCCCCATCAGCCGTTCCGCTTGGGCCACCAGATTGACTCGGCTTTGCGCTTTCGCCTGGATCTGTGTTTCAACCAGGGTTAACAAATCTTTCTTACTGATCAATTCTGCCTTCAGGCGAGCCGCTTCAAGTTCCTGCTCCGTCAGCGTGGATTCGGGTTGGGTCCCCGCCAGGACGGATTCCAGGAGTTGCGGCCTGGACTGCTCGAGAGCGTCGAGGCCTTCACCTAGAGCCACGATCTCTTGTTCTAAAATATTCTTTTTGTGTCGAAAATTGGTTAGTGTCTCATCGAGCGTTCGCAGGTTGTCCAGGGCTGTTTGACGCGGTTCGGCTGCGGATTGCACAGTGGTTGATGGTTTCATGCTGCCTGCTCCTTGATTGAAAGATTAATACTGAATTGGTAATCACCCGCTGATTCAGGAATTAGGTTGAGCCCGCCGCTCGTAAAAAGGCAGACCACATAGGCCCTTTATGTGGGGCGGTAATTTGGCGTTTTTCGCTTCGCTGGCAATAGCAAAATCATAGAAATCTGCCAGAGTCTTGAAATCTTTCTTGGCCTCAGAAGAGGCGTTCCAACATTCCACCACCCGCCGCGCCATGTTCGGATCCAAAGAGGTATCCGGGGAGGGTGGTGCTGGCTTCAGTGGTTCGGGTGTGTGGCTTTGCGCCGCCATAAACCTCGCAGTCATCTCTTGCACTTTCTTTCCAGCATCCATCACACTTTCCTTTTTGGTTGTGGGCGCACTTGTCGGTTTAGGTGGATTGGCGTGTAGGGCTGGCCTTGGTTGACTCACCGGCGCTTCACCCTTTCGTAATCGGGTCAGTTCATTTTCATAGGCTGTCTTGAGCGTGGCTTCAATCTGCTGGCTTGAAAAATCTTGTTGCGCCCGCCGCTTGGCCTGTTCGACCAATTGCTTTTTTTCGCTGATCGCCGGGTTTTTTGGTGATTGGGTGATCAATGACATACGTTTTTCCCTTCGTTGTGATTCGCCCGTGATTACAAATTCAGTCGGCCCCCGTCTCACCCCGCTCAAATATGCGGTGCAGGGTCATCCTCCCCCCAGGTCCCAACGATGGGAGCCGCTCGTTTCGGAGCTTTGATATTTTCGAGAAATTTTTTAACAGCTTCCGGCCGATCATCCTGCCCGGCCTCGTCCGACGTTATCGTCGTGGCCGTGACCACGCCGCCAGAAGTGTCATGAGGTCCAGCCCTGTGCCGGTGGTCCAATTCCTCAAGATCATCTCTGCCTGAATGCCCGCTGCTCGTTTTTTCTTGCATGGTTTCTGCGTCCTTTTTTTTCTCGTGATCGCTCTTTTCTTTATGAATCTTATTCTTCGGTAAAGCCTCAGAATAAGATTCAATATAAGAGGATTCCCGGTGGTAACCCGTTGGATGATCCACTGGATGATCCACTGGATGATCCACTGGATGACGTGCTTTTCCTTTATCCTTCCAGTACTTGCGGGATTTATCGGCCTGCATCTTACGGAAAGCTTCATGATTTCTCATTTGTAAGCGAAGATCCGCGTGTGAAATTCTGTCGCCGTCAACATCAAACTTTTTCAAGACCTTCATCTTAGATTCAGGGCTAAGGTCGATCCCAATGGTATCGAACTCAGCCATTGATACCGATCCATTTTTCCAAATTAGACGCTTCACACGCTCCGACACACCGACTTCCGCATTCGTCAAAAACAACCAGTCTGCCAAGTCATCAGTGGCCCAGACCTGATACGCTGGTGCCTTGCCTTTCACGTCAAATCCACCCGGCTCATCCCGGCCGTATCAATAGCCCAATCAGCGACGTAAAAAGGCATGTATGGCCACTCACTAATCTACTTCGAATCGTTCGCCTCTTCACCCAAAGACTTCACCTGAGCTTGGGCCTGCTCCCGCGCCCACTGTCTTAACTCTTCAACATTGACCCGCACCGATCGCCCATAAATGTAGAGTCCGGGCGTGGTCTTTGGTAGCCGATACATCGTGAATTTACTTAAGCCTAATTCCTTCGCTGCAACACCAATTGTTACGTCTGGCATGTTCTCCTCCTTCCTGGTTATGCCGCTCATTGCTCTCTTTCGCCAGACATACCTAAGAGTGGCAAACCAGTCAACGCAACTGTCAGCCGTGTTGACAAAATGTTGGGACAGAAAACCCCTGTATTTACGGCGCCTTTAGACGATAGGTGGAACGGTGAGTGCGCGAACGGTTCCGTTATTTTTTCGCGTCACCAGCTCAAATGCGTGTCAATGACACGATTTTCCACACAGATGGGCCGTTCTGAAAGCTGGGAATAATGGCGCTGAAAGAGTGGCAGATTACTGTCTAGGAATAACAGGCGCACCCATCACGATAATGATTAGGGACCATTGGCCTGAAGGAGGAGTGGCCCACTGCCTAGGAATTACGATGTTGATTGGGAGATTGAAAAGGATGGAATGGTGGGTTTATGCGCGACTCGATTTCTAACAATGGAAGGCTCAATTCGGGGCCGGGATGCCATATCGGAATGCCGTCCGATTGGGTGTTTTTAGAAAACTTGATGGCGGATTTTTTTGTGATGCCGTGCAGTCTCGCTAGGACCGTGCTCACAAAGCTTCCGATAGATTCCGCTCGCTTAAGATCCTTCTCGGAAAAATGTTCTAGGGAAAATTCTGTCACATGCTGGCAAAAACAAGGGACACTTTTTACAAGAGCATCCAAGTCTCGGCCATTGTGTTTCAGCCAACTTACTCTTGGTTCCACGGCCCCCCGTTGAGGAAACCCTTCACAACGCAGATATTCCTCCAAAATTTCCCTTTGCATGGGGAATGCAGGCTTCCAATGCTCTTCCCGAGAAGGCTTTGTCTCGGCAATTTCACAAAGCCGTTCCCCAAAATACGCGCCCCGGTCAGAGTCCATGTGCGCCCGCGTGAGGCTCGATCGATCGTTCCACGATTCTTCCGCAACCGATAATAATTGAATGGCATGATACGCACGACGCGCAACCGCCGCTTGGTCATCAATAGCACTCAACCGCGTTAGGAGGGCTCGGATAATATCGTGCAGAAGGTCCTTGTCGTCGGGAAACCATTTTTCTTTATGCGCCCAGACATAATAGGACAACGTCCTGGCTAGAAGCGGATCCCGTTGTTCGCGTTTTTTTGGTCTGCCCATGTTCCCTCCCTGCAAGGGTCCTGAATGATGGGGAGGGGAGGCACGGCGTTCAGGATTGCGCCGCCAATCGGGTTATAAGGCCGATTGTTGCCCCCCTTATGAGATTATCGAGTGAATCTGCCGGTCTTTAGGAACCCTCCGCGCCACATGATATTGCTCAACGGGTGATCGCCCCGTAATGGGGCACCACGTTCGATTTTTGGGGATAGACGGCACCGTCGCCCCCAGGTCAACTTGCCATCGGGTGAGAGTCGGCAATTATGATCATTGAAAAAAATTGTCATGTTTTTGTCATGTGACTTTCACTATCCTCCTGTATTCTGTCGTTGCTTGCCGTAGCGTAGCGTAACAGGGTAGGATAAGAAAGTGCCCATGAATACAGGCGAAAACGCAACAATGAATGACTGGAAGCTACGGGAGCCAAATACGCCTCGCCCCCTTCAGGGTCTAGCGCCCTCCGGGGTGTGCGGGTTCAAATCCCGCCTTCGGCACCATCTTTCTTAATTTTTTCATTTTTTTCCAAGCCATTTACACATAATTTTTCATCTTCACACTACCTGATACATGAAAACTCAGTAGCATGGGAATAGTAGAAGAAAAGCATTCACACAGGAGGAACAGCATGAAAGCGGGAATCCTTTTAACAGTCTTCTGGTTGATTCTTTTCTCCGGATTAGCATTTGCCCAGGGTGATGAAAACATGGGACCGAAGTGTCAGAAATTAGCGCATGAATTTTCAGAAGATCCAAACTCCCTCAACGAAATGGAACTCACCCAACTACAGTTCTGTGTGACCCAAACCATTGAACAACGACAGAAAACCAATCCTCCAGACCTGCTTAGAGGGACCATTATTGAGCCCCCCATGTCTTCCAATCCCTCAGACCCGAATACCCAGGCTCCCTCCCAACCTTCAGATATACAATAATTAAAAGACGCCCGGAATCCTTTTCCATAAGGACTTAAGAAATTCCCATGTAAAAAGGGTAAAATTTTTACCTTCACCCCAACCACAACATTTCTTCCTTCGGGCTGTCAGTTGCATGAAATCATTCGCCATAGCTGGAGATCCCGTCCAGATGGGTGTTGTTATTCACCTGCAAACACAGGAACCATGTAGAAACTTTTGATACGACTTTTGAGGAATGGAACACCCCTCTTCGCCCGCTTAATCTGGCAGATCACAAACAATAATCCGGGAGGTGGTCATGTGGATAGATGAAATGGATACTATTCAAACGTGGGTAAATGGGGAAGAAGTCATTCTCAAAAAATCCGGCCGAGAGTATTCCTACCGGCCGGCTAATGAAACCGGCGATTGGTTAAAGGGCCTTCCGGAGGGGATGGTGTGGGCCGATGCTCAAACCCTCTTTGACGATTCTCTGTAATCCTTCTACGCTTGGTTCAGCCTGAGGCCTTCCTCCTATTTCCCCCGGAACAGTCAAGCCGTCCAACCACCTCACCCGACATCGCTGAACATTCGAAAACGCTGTTGACCTTGAATTGAATTTCGCAAGGACAACTAGATCCTTAATTCATGTCTTTCGAA
>DOFS01000636.1:11039-11226 GCA_003523945.1 Nitrospiraceae bacterium
GGTTCAGGGTGACGAAATCCAACGATAATCCAAATGGGAACTAAGAGAGTCCCGACCACCAAAAGTCCGGCAATCCAGGCTTCTCGCCAGGGCATCCATTCAGGGGCAGGACTTCCAACCAGCCATGTCCCGATACCGGTGAGCAAACAAAAAATGGACAAAGCTGTGAGCCCCATCGCCAGTATCG
>DOFS01000201.1 GCA_003523945.1 Nitrospiraceae bacterium
CCTGAGTCATGTCCCTATCGAAATTAGGCGGTCTATTAAATCTGTTACCCTCTGGAACACTGCACTGAGGAAGGAGTTGTATGGAAATACCAACATATAAAGAACTGTTGAAACTTATGTGGTTCCTGGTGTGGCGCCACGTGGTGATTCTGATGTTTGTGAGTATGACGATCGGATGGGCAGTTCCTGTGATCTTCAATGGCACGGTCTCTGAAGACTCGCAGTATATTTTAGAAATTTGTATTTATGCCGTGTTATTCTTTGGCATCACCCCATTTATTTTAAAGACCCTGTTTCAAAAACAATTCCAAGGCTTTCAAGTCATCTTCCAACGCGAAACCGACTCACCACCACTTTCTTCATCATAATATTGGGTTCATTCAGCATATGATGGTTCCGGTCTCCTTCAGGTGTGTCACTGAAATATTCAGTCTCTCATGGTCCGACGCCTGCCGTCTGGCCCGAGGGACGGAGGCTCTCATCAACCGGCGGGCCTTGTTTGAGCACCAGTGGAATTGGTTCACCTGGCAACATTTTGTTCATGGCCACACACCCACAAATAGATATCCGATACACACCACAAAACTGTGAAACCAGAATCATAAATTATCTATGATCCTCATTATGGCTCAATACACATTCTGAAACTCATCATGAAAATTGCCACCTGGAACGTCAACTCGATTAAAGTCCGAATCCCCCATTTAATGGAATGGGTCAAACAGGCCAACCCGGACATTGTCCTGCTGCAAGAACTCAAAACCACGGAGGACCAGTTCCCTAGAATGGCAATCGAGGAACTTGGCTATAATATGGCAATAGTCGGACAAAAAACCTACAACGGAGTCGCAATCCTCTCCAAAACCCCAATCGAAATCGAACACACCTCTCTGCCAGGCGCCCCCTCTGACGAACAAGCCCGCTACATTGAAGCGGTGGTGGGGAACATTCGAGTAGCCTCAATTTATTTACCAAATGGGAATCCCGTGGAGACCGAAAAATTTTCCTATAAACTCGCCTGGATTGATCGGCTCATCACTCATGCCCAATCGCTCTTAGCCCTGGAAGAGGCAGTGGTGTTAGGGGGAGACTTTAACGTGTGTCCCACCGACCATGACGTGTATGATCCAAAGGGGTTTACCGACGACGCGCTCTGTCGTCCCGAATCCCGTGCCCGCTTTCGCGCCCTCTGCCATCTCGGATATACCGACGCCCTCCGAGCCTTGCACCCAGAATTAGGTCTCTACACCTATTGGGATTACCAGGCCGGCCGATGGAATCGGGACGAAGGGCTCCGCATCGACCATCTCCTGCTCTCTCCCCAAGCGGCTGATCGCTTGGTTGCTTCCGATGTGGATCGCGGCCCACGCGGAATGGACAAACCGTCGGATCATACCCCAGTCTGGTGTGAGCTATCCTCCTTGTAATGGCAACCTATTCTACACAAGCCGGGGTCGCATCAATCCGTGAAAACCCCAAGAACTTTTACCGGAAAGGCGCGATTGCGAAATGAAAAGGAAAAGATATCGTTGACATGGGCGTACAGGCCTGGGCGCCGATGACCGCCGAGGGTGATACTTCATTGCTTCGGGAAAGGCCGCTGAGATCGATGCGATCTGAGCGGCTTTTCCTTTGCCCTTCTTTTGGCCATAGGCGTTCGTAGAGCGGCGTAAAATCTTTTGGCTTTTGTGATACCCTAAAATAAAAAGAAGCAATCAGGGGGAATAATTTTGCGAAAAATTGGCCCTTTGAATGCCTCTTTTCTTGATGAGCGGGAAGGAGAAACGGACAAAAGAAAACCCCTGACCGCATGAGACCAAAAAAGAACGGCTTATGAGAGCCGTACACGGGTAACGGTGGCGGACAAGAAGCCTTGATGTTTCAGTTTGCGAAACCACATACGAGCAAAGGTTTTCGGTTCGGCCTTGAGGGAGTTATCCACATGGGTAGCCTTGCCTTGGGCATTGTAGCGGTAGACCGCCTGATACACGCCCATATAGTCATTGCGGAATGAAAGTGGTTCGACCAGTGTGATTCCCCCATGGTCAAGGATTTTTAAGACCATTTCCGGATCAACCATGAGGTCACCGTTCTGGACAACCATATGGGCATGGGCAATTTGTCGATGACGGTCTATGGTGGGGCCAATATCCTCAATACTCAGCGGCATGAAGCCATCTGAGCTCAATTTTACGACCTGATCGTCGCCCAGAAGCGTGAGGAGAGAGGTGGCAAATAAGGACAATTGTTTGATAAAAGGGGATGGGGAGAACGCCTAACGTTTCTTCTTTGACGCGGCCAAATATCGATAGACAGTTGAAACACCAATTCCTAAGGCCTTTGCAATTTCCCTATCCGTCATGCCCTGCTGACGAAAGGCTCTGGCGCGCTTGGGGTCGGCCTTCCTGCCGGCATAGATGCTTTTCTTCCTCGCAACCTTGATGCCTGCGGCTTGGCGCTCTTTAGTGTGCTGCAATTCGATTTACGCCAACCCGAACAACACCCCGCCCACGATATCGCCTATCGTGCCTTGGAGGTCGATCTGTTGAGTCACAGATACGACGCGCAGGTCTTGGCCGCACCAGTCGGCTAAGACGTTAATGCCCGCTTGGTGATTACGCGCAAGGCGATCCAGTTTCCAAACAATGACGGTTTTGATCGAGCCGTTAAATATTGTGGCCTACAATTTTTGCAAGGCCGGACGTTTTAAGTTCCGTCCGCTTTCTGTGTCTTCAAACTAGTGATCTGTTGGGCCGGAAGTTTTTGACTTTTAAGCCAGTTGGTGATTTCCGCTTTCTGGCTATCGGTCTTTTGGCTGTGCGAAGATATCCAAACGTAAACGGCAATCATATCCATCCTGCCATGACAAACTTTCCTGAATATTTCGAGTATGAGGGCATGAGATTCCGTGCATATTTGGAGGACATGGATCACGAAACCTTCTTGTCGATGAACAGGCCGCGCGAGATGTTGCGGCAGGCATTTGAATACGGAAGCCCCATTGAAGAATTGCAATTCATATTTCTGACTTCCAAGGAAGGGTTACGGTATGAACTCCGTCTTATGGGGCTGCTGCCTTCGGCGGACCCTCTCAATTAAGGACAGCCTAAATGAGAAGAAACCATGAATGTAGAAAAGGCCTATATTTGGGCTTTTCGAAACCGATTTTGAGAGGACCATTTTTGAGATTTGTTTCCATGGAATGTTTTAAACTCATTCATGAAAATTTTTTTCAGGCCATGAAGCCCACTAACGAAAAAAATTCACTAGAAAACATGTTGCTTGGCAAAGAGGTCTTCGTCTTAAAAAAACACCACTGCTAGCAAAGCGGGAATCCATATTTTGACACATCCTTCAACTCTAAAATTCTGTGGGCGCACGGATGAACTGGATCAGCTCACCAATCTTTGGCGACTAGCATCTAATGTTGAAAGCCCAAGCCCTCAGGTCGTAGTAATCAAAGCAGAACCTGGTGTTGGAAAAACACGTCTTGTTTTGGAATTCTATAGACGACTAAGCGAAACATTTGAAAGTAAAGACGAAGTAGGATACTGGCCAAAAACTATTGATGCCATTGAGAGCAATTTGGAGATTAATCCGAACGCGGACAAGTGTACCTTACAAACTCCAATACCATTTCTATGGTGGGGTTTACGTGCGGGAGATCATGGTGCTGAGAATAGTGTTGCAGGGGATGCTATTGCCACCTACGATAAATTTCTCGCTCCGCATCTTGTCACCTTGCTTGTTCGATCGGTGATGAAGAAGCGTGGTATAGGAGTGATTAAAGCTTGGGCTGAAGTTGGAGTAAATGCCGCCTCGAGTTTTTTCCAAATAGACAATATTCTCAATGTAGGCAAAGGAATATTTACCACTGCACAAATTCTAACCGGTGCGTTCATAGAAAATGCACAGAATGAAGCCCTGAAAAGACCAGCCAGCCGAGCCAATGCGGTCCTCTCGGATATGGAAAAGGTTTTCTATCCTAAGAACATTACTTACGCGAAGACACCTGGCATTATATTTTTGGATGATGTTCAATTCGCCTTGAAAGATGCAGCACTACCTTATTTTATTGAATGCTTGATACACAAAGCAGTTACCCAAAAATGGCCTATGCTGATATTGACCACACATTGGAAGGCACAATTTTCTCCGAAACTCATGTCATCTGAGCAATCATTCACGGGGATCATTCACCACTTCCTCGAAGCCGACAAATCTGGAAATGGTCCTTCAGCAAATCGTCCTGGGGGATGCTTAGATAGCGGAAACTACACTGAAATCGATCTTGATCCGATTCCCGACCTACGTGAAGCGCTTCTTGAAAAACTGCCAGGGTTAACCAACGAACAGGCAAGTACTATTCTTGAAATAACTGGAGGCAACCCTCGCTACCTCGAACAGCTAGTAAAATATGCGGCCACAAAGAAAAGCTACTTTCAAAAAAAAGATATAAAGCAACCCTTGTTAACCAATGGTCTTGCTTTATTGGTGGAGGCAACCAAGTCAAGAAAAATCTTCGATGTTGTTCGTTTGCGGCTCCTCGATACTCCGCGGGAGGTGCAAGAGGCGATCTGCCTGGCAAGCCTTCAAGGTATGCGATTTGCCAGTGAGCTTGTAGATGCGCTTGCGCATGAAAAACTCGGCGAATCGCGTCGCGATCATCTTGGAGAAGCGGATGATCCGTATAGCTTCGTTACGGGCATGCGCCAGCCTTCGGAACATACTATTGGCCAATTTGCAGAGCGGCTTTTTCTACAAGTCGCGAAAGACATTAGGCCAGATCTTGATAGCTTGCCGAATGAGCATGACCTACAGATGGCGTTCAAAGAAATGCTGGCTAACCAGGTGGATAGTCAGGATTTTGAAGGAGCGTCCGCAAATGAGACCCAGCTGTTGGTTTATGGGATTGCTGCTGACGTATTCGAAAAATCGGATGTGGCGTCGGAACGTGCGGTCGCCCAAAGAGCCTTGGGTCTTCTTGCTTATGTTGAGCTGTCGCGATTCTCGCTTGAAGCTGCTACCGCAGCTTATGAAAGACTGTTGGCCATCATACCTACTGGTAGCGAAACCCTGACGACAATAAAAACGCTCGATTTTCTCGCCACTGCATACAGAAAATTGAATTGGCCTTCGAAGTGTTCGGGGGCACTCAAAAGAGTGATTTCGAAGGCATATTCACTTATTGGAGAGAATGGACGAATTCTTGCTTTCGCGAATGACCATGAAAGTGTTACGCAATACTTTGAAGAATGGAAAACTAAACAAATTGCTGCATGGAGAGAGGAAAAGGTTGAAGTCGAAGACGTCAGAATGCAACAGACAGCTACGACGTTATACCTTGGTGCAGTTAGCCGCATTGTTGATGGACTTCTACAGATGAGCGAGTTAGCCCGTGCTTGGCCGAATCTGTCATTCGACGAAAAAGACGATCCTATTGATCCAGCACCATTTATGGTTAAGGGCCTTGATTTAGATGATAGTGGCAATATTGTTGGTGATACTGAGATTGGGAACGACGAAGCATCAAAAATACACAAGAATTGGGCGTACAATCTCGGCGTGTTACTCGGAAACGGAATTGTAGAGCGCAAGCATTTCAATCTCTTAGATGAACTTGCAAATAGCGCTAATCATGATAACGATTTTACCGCAGCAGAAAGCCTGCTCACGCGGGCCTTGGAAATCGCAAGACATTTAGGTGATCACATAGGTGAAATTCAGGTTTTAAACAATCTTGGCCTCTTATATGGACAGATAGGTGATCGTGAAAAGTCCAAAAAAACTCTGCTAGAGGCTGGTCGTCTCAGTAACAAATTGTATGCGGGCGACGCGTTTTCCGTCGTCGCTCTATCAAGTGACGGGAGTGTAGAATTCCGAAGGTTTGAAGCCGTTTCCGAGGCGGATCAATCACTAGTTATAGGACGGATGAATATCCCTATTCGTTTTGCTTCTACATTCGATAAAGACTCGGAGGGTGTGGTAAGGCAGTTTAGAAGACTGGTGCAGATAATTGGAAACATCGAAGGCAATCTCGGAAATATCGCTCTTTCTGACGGGGAATTTGAAAAAGCAAAAGAACGATACGAGAACGCGATAACCAGTTATGCCGATCTGAACGACGGTCCAAGTATCGCAATGACCCTCAAAAATTTGGGAGCGGTGGCAAAGGGGCGTGGAGACCGTGATGCTTCATGCGATTATTGGCGTCAAAGCATTTCCGTCTATGAAAAATTGAAAGTGGTTGATTCAGGTAAGATCAATGAAGCTTGTTGGGAAAATGCTATTCAAGAGCTGCAGCAGGCTATAAAAGAATCAGTTGGCATGCCTGAGGGACCGATGCGGTTCTTCCCCGAAGGAAACTGATACAACGAATTGAAATCATAAATGACAGGTTCGCGGTACGGATTGTGGGACAGACTCTTGTGACTTCAAGACCGAATTTCCTCAGCACTTCCACTCCACGACCCCTTTTGTCCGTTGTATGAAGTACCCCCTATAAGGGAAAGAAATCGATTCCTCACATAGGATTTCCTGGGGAGCCTTACACGAAATGTGGTTTCGCCGAAGTAAATGAGTTACTTAGAAATAACCCAGGTTTAGATACGCCCATGAAGTGACACCAAAGCGTTTCGGTGTGTTTTCCACAAATGTGCTTATGTGTTACTCGGTTCTATTGTCCAACCGCGCTTTGTAGCAAGCCTGGCTAAAGCTCTTCTCAATAATTTGAAGGCTTTGCCTTGTTTATCAGAAGAAAAAAATTCTGGTTCAACAACAATCAAGGAGTGGGCGTCGTTTTTCGGGTCTTCCGATGGGTTTGGATCATGAATGACATCAACCGCATGTTGAACTTCTTTCCCCTTGTCACTCTTACTTTTCACTTGTCCAATTTGACGTACCTCTTCTGTGATAAGCGATACGATTCCATTGGTATCGGTTAATAGGGATTGTTGCGGGTCGAAGTTTTGTAATTTTGCTCGGTCAACGGAGGGTGTACGTTTGCGGTCAAGAAAGGCTTGGCTGGTAAACTCTAAACCCCCCGTATGTGGGTTGATGAGGAATTCGTCTGCGTCTTCTTCTCCCCGGACATTACGGTATAGCTCTTCCGCATCTGAAACATGATCTTTCCTCACTCGCTCAACCAATCCCACAAATTGAACAATTCTGTTTGTTTTAAAATTCCTAAATGCATTTCATGTTCGATATTTATGCCCCAAATCTTTATATATTCCGCGCCTTCTTTGCTTATTTCTATATGAAGTTCATGGTCGCCACTCGTCCATTGAATGGTAATATGTCCGTCTTCATCGGTTGAAACAAATGGAGCGATCCAAAGACGACCACTATTAGCAATGGAATAGAGGACATTTTCTAAAGTGTTATGTGCTTTACTGAGAATAAGATCGCTTGGTTTCTTTGAACCCTTGCCATCCCAATTATCTTGACGCTCACTTATCTTGTGAAGTTTTTGTTTAAAGCTGTCTAACAAAGACGGGTAAATGTCTTGTTGCCACGTTTTGTAAAGCTGTTCTCTTTGTGAAAGCTTGTATCCTTCTGCCCGACTTGAATTCTCTTCGTTTAGGCTAACTACGATCATTCCGTTTGTGGAAGGTACAAATTCGTACGCATCTTCATGACCGCTTGTCCATTCAGTTCTTTCCCGAAATTGATCCCATGGTTTTTCTGAGAGCATCTGTAATGCTCCAGTGGAAGACGTTCCGAATGTTTCCTTCGTTGAAGGATTTGCTTTTTGCAATGGCATCATTAACCTTTCGTATTTTTTCAGTGGTAAAAGAGTCTGTATCAATTATATAGGATTTTTCTTCATTTAGGTTGAAATTTCCAAATTTTCCTGACAAGTCCCCGTAAACATAGCGCACGTTGACTGTAGAGCTATCATCTTTTAATTGAAGAGTTTTTTCAATTACTTGGACTTCATCCCTAATTGAAGAATTTGTTTCTAATTCAGGAGCTATGTGAGTGGGAATAAAATTTCGAATATCTTCCTTTATTCCCAGAGTGCTCTCATTCGCAAGATTTCGATATCTGAGGCCAATTCGGCTGAAATAATTGGGTTCGTATTCCTCCCAAAAAGTTTCCAACATTGTTTTCAGGTGTTTTTCAAACCCTTTGTAATTTTTATACTCGGTACATTTCAGAGCTATAAAATCTTTCGTCAGGGTAATTTGCCAGTTTCCATCTTCGGAAAAGAACATATATTCGTCTTCACCAAGTATCTCCTTTCGTAAGTGCTCTGGAAAATCAAGAGGGGCCGCAACCTTTTTTATCTTAGTTTCCGGAAAGCCTTTTTTTCTGATTTTTTCCTGAAAGCTGGCAGGTATTTCTTTCGTGAGTTTTAAAATTGAGGGGAAACGCGCTTGAAAAATTACCTCAAAGATCGTGTTTTTTTTATATTCCGTTCTTTTCCACTTTTTAAGTTGCATAACTGTAAGAACCTATCTTTCCTAGATGCTGAATTGCTCACATACCTAGCAAGAAAAGTTCTTAAAGTCCATTTCTGTTGATATGCCGTTAAAGCTTTGAAAGAATTGCCAAAAGATGGGTTTATTTTTCATAAGTTATTTTATCAATCAAAACCCGCCGCAAAAACTGAGGATAGGTTACCAAACTTCAAAGAGCGACGCCTCCCATTTTTACGGGTTATCGCCTTTTTTCGATAAGACAGCAGACAGGCTCCTTGGCGTAATTCCACTACTCAGATCAATTTTTATCGTTCCTTTTCAAAAAAGAATTCATAAACGCCCATTTAGCAGTTGCACAGGTCCCTTAATCTCTTATTTTTGGGTTTTTGCCGCATACGAACCGGACACAGACGAAGAAATAAGGCGGTGAGAAGGATGGACGCAGCCGGGTTATCGACCCCCAATGTCCTCTTCTCGGCACCAGCCCTCATTGAACCATGAACAACGAAAGGGTGTGGCCCCTCTCAGACTTCTTGGTACCTTCAAATCGGAATGGTGGACTCCCAGGGCGATTTTGGAGAAATTTATCAGAAAAACTCAAATCATCTGATTGGCAAAGGAGGGAAAATCTTCTATTCTGTAATACGTTGTGAAACTAAGGCCCCAAAATCGTATCTTGACCTTTTTCTTTCGAGAGATTCCTGCTCCATTTCGACGACCATTCATCACACATGGACTCCATTAAATTCGGGACTTCAGGGTGGCGGGCCAT
>DOFS01000503.1:0-5433 GCA_003523945.1 Nitrospiraceae bacterium
CGCAAGTATTCCTGGATGCCCTGTTCGTGATGGAACAGGTGGGTTTCTCCGGTGGTGCCATCTTTAAACGTGAGCTTGAGGCCCTTGTGTAGATAGGCCTTGGCGTCCAGGGTTTCCTGCAACACGGCGGGATCGAATTGAATCGTTTTGCCAAAGATTTTTGGGTCGGGACGAAAATAGACCGAGGTCCCGGTGCCCCGTGCATTGCCCAGGGCTTTGACCGGACCTTGAGGTATTCCGGCCTGATACGTCTGCTCCCACTCCTTGCCATCGCGTTTGACCTGCACTTCCAGGTGACGGGAAAGGGCATTCACCACCGAGGCGCCGACTCCATGCAAGCCGCCGGAATGGATGTAGCTTCCTGTATCAAACTTTCCTCCGGCATGTAAGGTCGTCATGATAATTTCCAACGCGGACTTTTTGTGCTTGGGGTGTTTGTCCACTGGAATGCCACGACCGTTATCGGTGATGCGGAGACCCTCTCGGGATTTATCCAGTTCCACGATGATGTGGGTGGCATAGCCATTAATGACTTCATCTATCGCATTATCCAGAATTTCCCAGACTAAGTGGTGCAGGCCCGTCTTATCGGTGCCTCCGATATACATGGCGGGGCGGCGTCGGACGGGCTCGATCCCCTCCAGCACTAATATGTCACTGGCATCATATGTTTTACCCATGAACGGATCCTTGTGAGTGAAGAGATGTCAATAAGGTTAGCAAGTGCATTCTGCCGTGTTTCAGGAAGCTAAGGAGTGATGTCGGTTTGGAAGATTGGAACAGTTAATTCACCCGGAACCATGCCGGTCAGTCGTCCTCGCTTCAACAAGGGATGCCCCTTTCCCCCCCGTCCGACCACCTGGTACTTGCGAAGGGAGACGGGAAGGGTTCCGCCATCTTCTTTGACAAGCACCAGTTCCTGCTCTTTGGATGACAATAGGGCAAATCCAACCACTGTATCGTTCTGGTCTAATTTCAGGACGATGACTCCCCGGCCGGGTCCGGCCAATTGCCCCACCTCCTCGGCCTGGCAGAGCAAGGCTCGCCCCCGAGCCGAGACGACGGCCACCACGGTTTTTTTCAGGGGAGCGGTCACATGACTGACCCCGACGACTTCTTCCCCTTCCTTGAGTTTGCAAAATTTGCGGCCCAGGCGAGTCGAAGGTTCCTGGAAGGTGCCGAGCTCAAACCGGATCCCCATCCCGCTCGAAGTGATGGCGACGGCTTCTCCGTATGTGCCGGGCGGCATGCTGTCGAAAAGTGGCAACGCGCGACCTTTTGACGGTGTAAGGGAGAATGGTTCGATTGTCCGCATACGCGGGTCGAAGCTCAATCCCTCAATGATCCGTTCTCCATCCTTGAACTTAAAGAGCTTTTGTGCCGGATCTCCAAAACCACTTCGAGCCGGTGGGATATCGCCGATTCGAATGGAGTAGGCACTGCCATAATTCGAAAAGAACACCACCGAGTCAAGCGTGCTCCCGCCTAAAATCGTCATCACCCGATCGCCTTCCCGGACCCGGGCTTTGGAGAGATCTTTAATGAGGCCGACCCGCCGGATCCATCCATCTGCCGAAACGGTAATCACCGCATCTTCTTTGACTCTGAAGGCATCCGGATCGAATTCAATTTCCTCTGTTTGCTTTCGTCCGATTTTCGTTCGACGTTTATCCCCATAGGTCGTGGCGACTTCCTCCAGTTCTTGTTTCACCACACCCCATAATTTTGGATTGGACGCCAGAAGGGTTTTGAGGTCCTTGGCCTGGCGCAGCTTGTCTGCCAGCTCATCCAGCATCTTCTTGATTTCGGTTCGGGATAATTTATAGATGGGTGTTTCCAAAATCGCTTCGGTTTGAATGGGTTCCAGTCCGAAGCGTTGCTGGAGTTTTTCGGCGGAATCGGCTTTTCCCTCACTTTGCCGGATAATTTTAAGCACCTGATCCAGAGCGTCAAAGATCAGTTTGAATCCATTCAGGATATGAATGCGCCGTTCCAAGACTTGCAAGTCGTAGGTGAATCGCCGTTTGACGGTGACAAAGCGAAAGTCGATGAACTGTTCCAGCATCTGTTTGAGATTCAGACAGTCAGGACGGGCTACGGTCGATTCGGGTACCGGAACCAGGCAGGTCAAATTGACGGAAAAATTATTTTGCAGCGGCGTATTTTTAAACAGATACGCCATCGCCAGGTGGGGATCGGCATCTTTTTGTGTCTCAAGCGCAATCTGAACTTCCGTCGTGGATTCATCCCGGACATCCACCAATTGCGGCACCTTTTTGGTGATGATTAATTCGCCGATCCGTTCCACGATCGTGGATTTGT
Source organism: Nitrospiraceae bacterium (assembly GCA_003523945.1). Lineage (GTDB taxonomy): Bacteria > Nitrospirota > Nitrospiria > Nitrospirales > UBA8639 > Nitrospira_E. The sequence continues at coordinate 2,323 of DOFS01000503.1, forward strand.
CGACGGCAAAAGGAATGGAAGTAATGAGAATAGCCGATTTCCCCTGGCCCAAGGCTTTGACTTGATATTCTCCACGAAGCCGGATCGACCCTTGTCCGGTCTCATAGATTCCCCGGATTTCACTCTTGCTGTTCAGAATTTCCCCGCCCGTGGGGAAGTCCGGGCCTTTGAGATACTTCAGGAGATCGGAAATAGAGGCATCCCGGTTGGCAATCAAGGCGATCGCGGCCTCGATCACTTCTCCTAAATTATGGGGGGGGATATTGGTGGCCATGCCCACGGCAATTCCTGTTGATCCGTTGACCAGCAGATTGGGAAAGCGGGCGGGGAGGACCAGGGGCTCTTCCCCTTTGCCGTCGTAATTCGGTTGAAAATCGACGGTGTTTTTATTGAGTTCGTTCAGCAGTTCCAGTGCGAGGGGGGTGAGACGGGCTTCAGTATAACGATAGGCGGCAGGGCGGTCCCCGTCCTGGCTGCCAAAATTTCCATGGCCATCGACCAGCGTGCTGCGTAATGACCAGGGTTGGGCCATTCGGGCCATCGCGTCGTAGACCGCCGCGTCTCCATGTGGATGCCATTCACCGATGACCGATCCCACAACTTTGGCGCTCTTGATGGGTGGCCGGTCAGGTACGAGGCGATGGTTGTGAAACATGGAGAATAAAATGCGCCGCTGTACCGGTTTCAATCCATCCCGGATATCGGGAAGGGCTCGAGAGGTAATGACCGAGAGCGCGTAATTTAAATAGCGTTGCCGCGTGGTCTCATCCAGCTGAACCGGGGTGATCTGCGAAGGGTTGTTGTTGGAAGCGTCGGTTCCAGAGCGGGTTCGTTTGGCCATACGTTCGTATCCTTTGATAACTCAGAAGGTCTTGACATTCATTTCGGAAGAATCAGGATCTCGGAAGGTGAAACCGTCTTATCACGTTACTGAGCAGGTGGGCGTGCGGGGCCAAAGTGTTTTGTGGGCGGTTCAGGTTCTTCGTCCGTTGATTTGACCAGTGACGGCAGTCCTAACTTGTCCTTGATGCGGGTTTTCACCCAAAACGGATCCCACCATTCCGTAGGATTCACCTGTTCGCCATGCAAAATCAAACTGAAGTGAAGGTGATCTCCGGCTGCGAGGCCTGTGGTGCCCGATTTCCCTATGGGTTGCCCCAAGGAAACGGAGTCCCCGGGTTTAACCTCGATTGAAGACAGATGTGCATACAAGGAAAGCAACCCGTATCCATGATCCAGAATAATCGTGTTCCCATAAATTCCCAGGTATCCGGCAAACATCACAATTCCGTTATTGGCGGCTTCGACGGGATAATGCTGGGTCACGGCAAGGTCAAATCCCAAATGGTCTTGGGTATCGACGACCTGTCCGTTATACGTATATTTGCGGTGGTCGGCGAAGGAGGCTTCAACCTTGGATCCAGAAAGTTGGCGAAACGCCCCTTTCCAGAGAAATTCCTGTTGGCTGGTCTTGGCCAGATTGGTAATGGTGTCACTATTCATCTTGCGTAAGGTGTCGTTGACCAGAAGGAAATCCTTCAATGGATCGCCCAGACTGTGTAATTCAGGAGTTTGTGCCAGGATGGTCGGGACGGTTTTTCTAATAAAAGAGTCGGAAATCGTGATCGAGCGAGTACGCCAGGTTTGAGGTTTCACCTGAAAATCCATATCCATGAGGGCTGTGTTGCCATACCCGTCGTCCGCGATGATTTGAATCGGTGTCGAGGGCGGTAAATTATAAGGAAAGGCAATGAAGGCAAACATGCCGGCTTTGTCCGGTGATGGATATCCCGGGAAAAAGGCTCGACCAATCTTGACCCCGTGAATAGCCACTTCCGGGACCACTCGATACCGGACGATTCCCGATCCACCTTGCACGATAGTCGTTGGCGGTGACAGGAGTTCCAGTCTGGGCGGCGTGAACTGCGGGGTAAATTCCATCTCCAGCCGTTGTCCGTTGCCTTCAAACCAGTTTCGCCAGGAATAATCCCGCGCGGTTACAATGAGTTGAGCCTGGCCTTGACGTCGAGGCAGGTCTGCACTGGCATAGGGAACGACATCCATCGTGAATTCCTGGTCCTGTCCCCCGGCCGCTGAGAGCCATCCGTCTGAAGGAAATGATTTGTCGGCCAGGGTGAAGGTTTCCAGGTTGTGAATGATGCGGACCGAAATGTCGCGAAGGCCGGTTTCATTATCATGAATGCGTAGTACCAGGGGTGTGGTGGGGCCGACCTGTTCGAACGGTTGCTCGAGAGAGATTTCGGGGGGGGTGGAATCTCCCCATCGTGCGTTCCCAATTAATCCCAGGTAAATGGCGAGAAGGGCCAGGACAATGACAGACAGAAAAACTTTTTTTGACACGATCGAGGTTACTCTTCCTCCAAAGGATTACGGGAATAGGAAAAAACGTTCCTCTTCTTATACCACACCCGGCCTTCAGAGCAAGAGTGAAACGTGCCTGTATAGACGTGAGGGGTTCCGAGTGTGAATCACATTATCAGAAATCGCTCCTCTGTACTCTTGACATGGACACGATGATCGCCTAGCCTGTGCCGGGCCACAGCCAGGTCCAATGCCTCATATCCCTCCTCTCCAGCAATTCGTTCCGACATGAGGGAGATGTGGGGGTTCCCGCTCCCTGGATAGTTGCTCAGGAGCTTGGCATCAGGGAAGAACCGGTGGCTTCTTGATTTCAACAACATTCCTGAACATTTTCTCGATTTTCCTTTATTTTGCCAAATGGTGTTCCGATATGATGATCGGTAGTGCGGAACAGGCTCCGGCCTGATCGGCATGTTCTCAATCAACCGTCTTTCCACATGGGGGGCTCATGCCAGGGTTGAGTGATATTCTAGGGTGGTTTTCCAGTGATTTAGCCATCGATTTAGGAACCGCGACGACACTGGTGTATGTTCGTGGCAAAGGCATCGTCCTGAGTGAACCCTCTGTGGTGGCCATCGAAAAACAATCGAACACGGTGTTAGCCGTTGGCGTGGAAGCCAAGCGCATGGTGGGACGGACGCCGGGTAATATTGTGGCCATCCGGCCGATCAAAGAAGGGGTTATTGCCGATTTTGCCATGACCGAGCGCATGCTGCATTATTTTATCAC